>PXBU01000345.1 GCA_003566795.1 Puniceicoccaceae bacterium
CGTCGCCCGCGACAAAGCCAACCTCGACATCTTTTGGCTGAAAGATGAAAGCCTCGAAGACAGCGAAAACCTCCCTCCCCCCGCCGAGCTTGCCAGCGAGATCGTGGAAAGCCTCGAAGCCGCGCTGGAGGAATTCCGCGCGGTGGAGGAGGCATTAAAGTAATAGCGCGAAGCAGCCCGCAGATCAATTCGCGGCGTCTTCCAGAGCTTCACCGGCGGATTCAACCCAGCTTATAACGCAAGTGAGTCACAGTATGTCTTGGATTTGCTGAGGGCTCGCGATCTCCAGTCGCCGCGCTCCAAGCCTCGAAGAACCTACTACCTTATACCAACGAATCGGTAATCTAGGACACCTATCAAAATATGGTCTCAAAAAGTGGGTGTCCTATATTGTTCCCTCTATATTCTTCCTATATTCTTCATCAACGCTCCAAGCAAATTTGTGTAAATTTCAAGTTGCACTTGACTTTTGCACATATAGTTGCTGCATGGAGGAATGATTCCACGCATTATGGCCGACACGCTTTTGGCAGCCGCAAAGGAGTATCCGGTAGTCACCCTCTCTGGACCGCGCCAGGCGGGCAAGACGACGCTGGTACGGGCCACCTTTCCGGGGCACCGCTATTGCAATCTGGAGAATCCGGAGACGCGGCGCATTGCGACGGAAGACCCAAAGCAGTTTTTTCACCTGCACCAGCCCCCGATGATCCTCGATGAAATCCAGCGCGTGCCGGAACTGCTCTCATGGATACAAGTGCGCGTGGATGAGGAAAAGCAGCCGGGTGCCTTCATTCTTACCGGCAGCCACCAACTGCGCTTGCACGAAGCGGTCAGCCAATCCCTCGCGGGGCGCACCGCGCTCCTCCGCCTCCTTCCCCTCTCCATCCGGGAGCTGGAGAACGCGGGAGCATCGCTCGACAAAAACGAACTGCTCCACCGGGGCTGTCTGCCCCGCATCCATGACGACAACCAGGATCCCTCCACCGCTTACGCGAATTACTTCCGCACCTACGTGGAGCGCGATGTCCGGCAATTGATCGAGCTGCGCAACCAACAACTTTTCGAGACCTTCCTTCGCTTACTGGCCGGACGGGTGGGCCAGCCCCTGAACCTGAGCGGCTTGGCGGGGGACGTGGGGGTGAGTTCAACCACCCTGAAGCAATGGCTCTCTATACTGGAGGCCTCCTTCGTAGTTTTACGGCTTCCTCCCTACTATCGGAATTTCGGTAAGCGCCTGGTCAAAAGCCCGAAGATCTACTTCACCGAGCCGGGGCTCGCCTGTTGGTTGTTGGGCATTGAATCGCCGTCGGAGGCCGCGCGCGACCCCCTCCACGGCAACCTCTTTGAAAACCTTGTCGTCGCGGAGGCCTTCAAAGCCCGGCTCAACGCCGGACGGGAGCCGCACCTCTATTTCTGGCAGGACAGTCACCGCAACGAGGTCGACTTGGTTTACGAACGCCAGCGCAAGCTCATTCCGATTGAAATCAAATCGGCCATGACCTGGCATTCCGACTTCGCGAGCAACCTCCTCAAGTTCCAGCGGGCCATTCCCGACGCCCAAGCCGGGCAAGTCATCTACGCCGGGGATCTCTACCCGCAAGGTGAGCAATACACCGTTCGCCACTACAAGGATACCGCAGACTGCCTGGCACAAAATTGACCAAACGGGGAAGAAATTTAAGGGAAGAAATTTAAGGGAACAATAATGGTGGTTTTGCTGAGTGGTATTAGAAGTGACGTTTTGCGAATTCCCGTCCGGAGTGGGATTTGAGGTAGAGCTCGAACTTGGCGGCTTTTTCCCGGTCTCTGAAAGCATGGGCCGAATCGATAGCCCACGGCAGATATTTCGACGTGTGTAACACTTCACCGCGATTGTGCTTCTCCAGGCGGGCCTTAAAGTCATCGGTCAAGCCGACATACCGTCGCCCAGGATGGTTTAAGCTGATCAGGCGGTAAACGTAGTAAAATTCCATGGCTTGCCCGGGCGTAGTTCACTGGGACTTCGTGGGGTTGGGGCTTCGTGATTCTACGCCCGCACGCGCCGGCTTGGGGCTATGTTGCACGACGCCCGCACGAGCCATTGCATTACGCCGGGACAGGCTTCGTTGCTGCAACAAGTTGCAGACGAAGCCTGGCGGAGAGGGAGGGATTCGAACCCTCGGTGCCGTTTCCAGCACACATCCTTTCCAGGGATGCACAATCGGCCACTCTGTCACCTCTCCGGGGAAGGGGGTGATCAAATGAGTCGAAAACTTGAGGTCAACAGAAAAGACCGATCAAGTTTTATTCTCCGTCAGGCACCGCGGCTGTCGGAGTTGACGTTGGGATAGCTGCCAAGCCACTTGACGAATTCGCAGTGTTGTTCGAGTTCCGCGAGTACTTCCTGCACCTTGGGCTCCTGATAATGCCCGATGAAGTCGATGAAGAAGAGGTAGTCCCATGCCTTCTTGCGACTTGGACGTGACTCAATTTTGCTGAGGTTGATGCCGCGCTTACCGAAGGGGCGGAGTGTTTTTTCGAGGGCGCCGGGCTCGTCTTTGAGCGAGAGGACCAGGCTGGTTTTGTCGCGGCCGTCGCCCAGCGGCTGGGCCCGCGTCTTACCGATCACCAGAAAACGGGTGACGTTGTCGTCCCGGTCCTGAATGCTCCGCACCTGGACCGGCACGCCGTAGTGCTGCGCCGAGTGCACGCTGGCAATCGCCGCCACGCCCTCGATCTCGGCAGCCATGCGCACAGCCTCGGCGGTGCTCACCACATCCATTGTCTGCACACCGGGCAAATGCGCCTGCAACCACTCACGGCACTGCCCAATCGCCTGATCCTTGGAGCGGATTTCCTTAATCTGCTCGAGCGGCACCCGTGCGACGAGACAGTGCTCGATGGGCAGATACACCTGCGAGCAGATGTGCAGCTCCGAATCGACGAGCATGTCCATCGAGTGAAAGACCGCTCCTTCCGTGGAATTCTCAATCGGGATCACTCCATAATCGGCGCTGCCGTTTTCGACCTCAGCGAAAACGTCAGGAATCGTCTTCATGGCCTGATAGCACAGGCTCACGCCAAAGTTCCGAATTGCGGCTTGATGGGTAAAGGTCGCCTCCGGACCGAGGTAGGCGATCACCAGTTTTTTCTCCAACGCGATCGAGCTGGAGATCACCTCGCGATACACGGCGCGTAAAGTGGCGTCCGAGCTGGGACCTTGATTGAGGGCGGCGATCTTGCTCATGACAATTGCCTCGCGCGTGGGATCGTAATAGTCGGCCCCCTGGGCATGCTTGATACGCCCGATCTCGCTGGCGTGCGTCACCCGTTCGTTGAGCAGATCCACCATTTTCCGGTCGAGCTCGTCCACCAGTTTGGGGTCCGTCGCCTGGGCGTTGGGCGCCAGCCCGGCCATCATCAGGGTGCGGTAAATCGCCTGTAAGCTGTCCACGCTGAGTGGCCCCGAGTTAAAGCGGGCCACCTTCTCCAGCACCTGCGCTTCGCTGTAACCTCCTTCTTTTTGGACGCGCTGGTTGAGTAAACTGACAAACTGCTGGTCGAGCGCATCGATCGCACTGCGGTGCCGCTGCATTTCTGAACTGATGTCCTCGGCCATGAGCTTTTATTTCTCCTCCGTTTCGGCGATCTGGTCGGCGGCGTCGCTCTCGGCATTTTCCCGTTTCCAGTCGATCTCGGCGAAGTCCTGATCGAGCGGCAGCTCTTCGGGGTTCGGCTCTTCCGCCAAGCCCACGTCCTGGTCGGAGATGCTTTCGACGGGTTCGTCGCTGTGGCGCATCCATTCATCCAGTTGCTGGTTGGTCAATACATCCGAGGCCGGCAACTCATCCAGTTCCTTGATCCCGGTGAATTCGAGAAACTTATCGGTGGTGCCATACTGGATCGGACGACCCGGCAGCTCGGCCCGCCCCGTCACGTGCACCAGCTCGAGTTCGAGCAACTTGTTGAGTGCGCTATCGACCGACACCCCGCGGATCGCCTCCATCTCGGCCCGGGTCACCGGCTGACGGTAGGCAATGATCGACATGGTTTCGAGCGCAGCCGGACTGAGCTTCATCGGGCGCGGCTCCCCCCGCAGCAGGCGCACGAACTCAGCATATTGTGGCGCCGTCACCAGCTGGTAGCCACTGGGCCCCTCGATGATCCGGTAAGCCCGGTCCTCCACCTCCGCTGCATCGGTCAGGGCCGACAAGGCATCGCTTATCTCCATCTGCGTGACCAGCTCGGGCAGCTCGATGTCATTGGCATCCTCCTCGGCGGATTCCTTCGCCTCCTCCGCAGCCCTGACGGCCTCCTCATGATGCCGTGCAAAGAGTTTGACCAGATCCTTCAACGAGATCGGTTCGGCAGTGGAGAGCAGCAGTGCTTCAAGTGTCTTCTGGATATTGATTTCCATGGGTGCGTATGACTGAAAGGCCTTAAATCTGTCTTGTAGAGCAAAAAGGGTGTTGTCGAAATATCCGCTATTGATTGAATTAAACTTTTTACTGCAACGAGAAAGACCCGCAGGCCACATTTAATTACCGCCACACCATGCCCGACCAAAATACACGCCCCCACTCCGCCACCGTCGTCGACGGCAACGACCGCGCCCCCGCGCGCGCCATGCTGCGAGCCGTCGGCTTCGAGGATGCCGACTTCCAAAAGCCGCAGATCGCCGTGGCCAGTTCGACCAGCGACATGACTCCCTGCAACGTCCACCTCGGCGAGCTGGCGGAGCACGCCCGCCAGGGTATCGATGCCAACGGCGGCAAATCGGTGCGCTTCGATACGATCACGGTGACCGACGGCATCTCCATGGGCACCAAGGGGATGCGCTATAGCCTCGTCTCGCGCGACGTGATCGCGGATTCGATTGAGACGGCGGTGGCCGCCGAGGGCTTCGACGGACTGGTCGCCATCGGCGGCTGTGACAAGAACATGCCCGGCTGTTTGATCGCCATCGCCCGCTTGAACCGGCCAGCGGTGTTTGTTTACGGCGGCACCATTCTGCCCGGCTTTCAGCCGAAGGATCAGGATAAAGAGTGCAACCCGATGGATATCGTCTCGGTATTTGAAGCGGTGGGCAAACATGCCAAGGGCGAACTGAGCGACGAGGAACTCAAGGAAGTCGAGAAATACGCCATCCCCGGCCCCGGCTCCTGCGGCGGCATGTATACCGCCAACACCATGGCCAGTGCGATCGAGGCCCTCGGCATGAGCCTGCCGGGCAGCAGCGCGCAGGCAGCCATCAGCGAGTCCAAGCGCAAGGATTGCGAAATGGCCGGGGCCGCTGTCGTCAAAATGCTGGA
>PXBU01000151.1 GCA_003566795.1 Puniceicoccaceae bacterium
CAGGCTTCAAAGTCCAGATAGTAGAGCGGCCATTTGACCGCCTCCAGTTGGGATCGAAGTTCCGGAGACTGCCATGGCTGGCCGGTTCGCACGGCCTCGCGAATGCGGGACTGGGTCTCGCTGAGCGGATAGTTGTCCGGTATGTCCGGAATGGTCTCGATCCCCAGAGCGCTCAATCTTTCCCGACCGGCCGGGGTCAAGCGATAGAGGTCACTGATCGGGTGCTCCAGCTTCGGCAAGCCGGCGCTGCAGTGGGTGTAGTAGGGGCAGTCGTATGGGCGAAAGCAGTGGTCACCGACCGAAATGTCGGGTGGGTCCTCCAGCGCCAGCACACCGTGCAGCCGCTCGACTTCCCGGGCCACCCAGTCAGCCTGCTCCTGGCAGTGCTCGGTCGCCTCATGAAACCGGAACAGCTGAGAGAGATCGTAGTCCCCGCCCGGGTAGACATAGGTGTTGTCGATCACCAGGATGCCGGCATGCCGGACCGGGATACCCAACTGCTGCAGGACCCAGTATTGGACTGATAGGTCCTGCAGGAACACCTCCTTCTCCGGTCGGGTGGAGCTTTTGACCTCGATCAGATCCCAGCCATCGGGGACACGAGCCAGAATATCGACCCGGACATAGAGATTGTGGGCCAGAAACGCGGCCTCATAGATGGCCGGCACCGCAGGGTCATCCATCAGCTTTTGGGTTTTGGCGATGGCCGGCTGTCGCTGCCAGGGCTTGTAGCCGACCTCCACGCCACCCGGCCAGCGCTGCTGCGCAAGTTCCCCAACGGCGGAACCCACATCAAAAATCGCTTGCTGCTGGACAGACGGCGGCGCGGCCAGGTCTCGCTGATACGCATCGTGCCAGAGCTTCAGCTCACACTGGAGACCGGACATGAAGCGGGACTTGCTCAAGGCAGGGGGCATTTCGGCTCCATCAGTATGACGAGACCTCCCTCGGCTGCGCCAACTCCATCAGTTGGGCGAAAACCAGCTTTCCCGCGTACATCCGCTTCCCTCGAACAAATCCGGCAAGCGTGGGCCAAATTGCTGCAGGAGTTCAGTTCGGTGACACCCATAAAAACGCATTATTGCTCGCTCGATCAGTCAGTTATGGCGGTCAGGTGTTAAACGTGTCAGACGTAAGTGTACAAGTATATGAATAAAACCCTCGCATAGGTCGGTTGACAGAGGGTTCGGACTGACCGTGGTCCTGCCAAATACTTGCTGCGAGATGAGACTACGCTTCGCCCGTCAGCCAGAATAGACCCGAGAGGTGCGTAGAAGCAGGTGTCGTCTTAATGCGAAAAACTAGGTGTCGCTTGGCACCTGGGTCAAGCGGATTGCTGTTTCCGAATCGCCGGGCTTCGACCCACTCCCCTGTGATGAGGATTCGCTGGTAAAGCGATTGCCTTCCGCGACATCCGGGATGGCCTGCATAATTTAGCGATTGGCCTGTGTGGCTTGCCGTATGGCGCCCCTGCTCAATGTTTGGCACCGAGAATAAAACCCGCAGCGCAGGACACACCATCGTGAGTTCATAATGGTTTCGACACTCGAAAACGCGCCGCCACAGGGAGGTCTACTCACCCCGAAACCCAAACAAAATTGTCTTTGATGAGTCGGGCTTCGCCGTCAAACCGGTAGGCGCAAAGCTTGCCGGGTGTAGCATCCTTCTCATCCTCGCTGGCAATGCTGTAATCAAGGCAGGCGATGTGATCGGTCAAGGGCTCTGGGTCACCGGTCAGCCAATAGTGCCCGAGGAAAAGCAGCTTGTCGCCGTCATAGCCCGGCAGTGAATCCGCCGCGATTGGTGAGTCGGGAATCCGATCGATCGCATCAGCAGGAACAATAGCCAATTCTCGATAACCGCGCTGTGCTCTCTCCCACCAACGCGTGCGAATCTGATCTCGCTCCTTTTTGTCTTTGTCACGAAATGTGATTCCCGGAGGCAGCGGAATCTCCCAGCCCTTGAGCAGGACTTCCGCAGCCTCATAGGCAGCTGTGCCCTTGGTTCCCAAGTCCACCCACGCGTTTTCCCGAAACCGCTGGTCGTCATCCAGATACACGGCAAGCGCATCAAGGGAAGGACGGTGCCAACACGCATGGACCACCCGTAGCCCCCCCAGTTCCAGATAAACCGGGAGCGTTTTGAACCAGTCGATCAACTCCTGCTGCTTTTCGGTGACATCCGAATCCAGACTGCCCCCAACGGCACGAACAAAGGCCTCGTGCTGCTTCCAGTTGTCTTTACTATGCACACGCAGGTACTGCCCAGGACGAGCCGGATTCCTCGTGGCGTACATGATGGCGTTGAACTCGTGATTCCCCATCACCGCAAGCGCAGCACCGTTTTCAATCATGGGGCGGACAATGCTGATCACCTCCAGTTGTGCCGGCCCGCGGTCGATGAAATCGCCCAGAAAAATAACCTGCCGTCTCGGGTGACGCCAAACACCCTCTCCATCAGCCTCGTAACCGAGCTCAGTCAGCAGCCGTTGCAGCGGTTCGGCATGCCCATGAATGTCACCGATCAAGTCATACATTCGCTGAGTTTCTCCTGCTCTGAATCAACTGTGGGGTTCTACGCCCGAGAACAAGACCCATACAAACCCGACGCTCTTCTGAATCAAAGATCATCGGTATCCTTCACAAACGGGCCATCATCCAGAGCAGAGATGGCTGGCGAGGTGTGCTCGGCAGTAAACATCAGATTCAGATATTCAAATGACTTCGTGCTGTAATCCTCGCTGGAATTCATCCGAACATCTTCCGCTCCATGCTCCAGAGCCAGCTTGAATGCGGCCAGTGCCGCATCGATATCTTTGGTAAAAACATCAACTGAAACTTTCATAATCACCTCTCATGGGGCTCTTTCAAACAAAAAACGACATTCATCAGCCTGGATGCCTGCGGCAATCTGAACGCTCTCTTCGTAGCCGGAATGCACTGGGCTGATCTAGGAAACAAAATTGAAATTGACAAACACGTAGTCACTATGCTTTCTGCTAACCGTTACAGAGGATCTGGCCTTGACATGGCCAGACTGTCTCGCCAGGGCCTCCAGTGCAGCATCGTCAAGATCCGCTGTGTCGGCCAAACGAAATATCAGGCTCTCCCCAAGAATACCGTCCCAGCTCCACTTTTCATGAACCCCTGGCAGTCCCTTACACACAATTTTCCGGCGGAATAGCAGTCGAGTATCGGCATCAATGCTCAAACCTTCGAATCCATCGATATCCTTCTCTATCATGAACTTTCTCCTCCTCCTAAACGTTTACAGTTACCGATCGGCGCACATCCCATCCCCCAGCGGAATTCTCACAGTCTGGCCTCGCTGGGTTCATACACGTACCGGACATGTTCCGGGAGGTTGAATGCCTTATAGAGCAAAGGCAGATTGGGAAGCGAGGTCTCAACAGCGCAAGATAAAAGCCGCATGGTCCGTTGGGTCCACTGAACCGAGATTTCAATTTCCATCCATGGCCAGTGCCGAGGTCCGCTCACATGATCTTCAGGGCGGCAAAGCCGGTAAACTTCATAGGGTCCAACGAACCCTGCCTTGGCGGCAGAAATGGCTTCCAGGTGCCTTCCATAGAGGCCGTTGTCTCTCACATGTGCAAAAAATACTGCCACAGAACTAAGCGAAAACGCGCTGTTATTGACAAAAAACAAATTGCCTTGATCTTGAAGCAGCCACATGATCGGTTCTTCCGAATCAGTCAAGAAAGCGCCATCTGGGAGCGCTTTTCGTGTATTGAAAATCAGTTTCGACAGCGCTGTGGCATCGGCACTTTTGGTCATAGGGCTGCGTTTCAAATCGGCTTAAGTCCAGAACTGCAAAGCGGGAGTGGCTCTTCCTGATGAGCTTAGATCCCTGCCGCACCGAGGTCAGGACAAATGACTTCTGCGCCAGGAGTCAGGGAAGCTTCCATCTCTCGGAGTCATGCCCCGATCAGCGTTTTTCGAGATGATGAACGTGACTGTTACAGTCTGCAATCCTTCCTTCAGAATAGCAGTGGGGAGGATGGGGAAAACTGAGAATTCACCATTCGACCCCAACTCCATATTACAGGCTTTAGCGACAAATGGTGTCGCATAATGGGCAGGATCTCAAGAAGGCGCCATCTGAGACAGCTGCATTCATACTCGTGGTTGAAACAGCAAGTTCTGCTGTACGGTCGCGGCAGGATTCCAGGGGTTGGGAATTGGTGCGAATGATGGGGAGGGTGGAAATCCCTTGGGCCGACTATCGGCATAGCGAATCTGCGGTGATTGCCAATGGCTGACACCGCAATTTGCGAGATCATGTTCCTACAGCCGTTGCCACGCCGTCTGCCAGGGCAGAGTTCCATGTAGGTGGTTTGGGAAAACTGCATAATCTCGTTTTTGCCATGAACTCGCGCTCCCCGTTCAGCGGGAACTCGGTCATTGCTCGGCTCAGTTTGACTCCACGGAGGATGAAAGAAGCCGCCCCAATGGATTTGGCTGCGCGCGACATTTGGGTCATCTACCGATGAGCCGCTTCAGACAGCCGCCATCTGCGGCAACCGCTTTCCCAAGGGGGAGGTCAGCCTATGCTGCTCGATTAGAACTAGCCCGACCACAAAAACCTTCTGTAGAGCGCCTCGGACGCCGCCCGCCGGTCTAGCGTCACAGTATTCTCTCGCCACCCTTGCAGTACATGCAGGGGAGAATCCAATTCGCCCTGAGGCTCCACAATAACCGAAGGCAATCTCACGTCCGACCAACTCCACAAACCCGGGCCAAAGTCCTCCAATGCCCAATGATTTGCCGTGTAGGCGAACCGGCCGCTCGCCGGTTAATTGGTGTCGATGTAGTGTTCGTGGAATGACCTGCGTGTCAGTGACTGATGGTCGATATCAATTGCCGGAACTGCAAACACTCAGTTACAATTGAACCGCAATAGTACGATAAAGCGTTTAAGTTATCTCGACTCGGGCATAGAATCCTTATGAACACCTTTGTGCTGAAGGCTCTTTATCAAAGAATCCAGGGTTGTCATGATTGCCCTAACATGTGTCCAGTCAAGGCGGTGCGCAATGAAAAGGCCGTATCTAAGCACACTGACATATTCATTGTTTCACAGGCTTTAGCAAAGTCCACGCTACGGCTGAGCGGGGTCAATTTCTTTGACCAAAATGGCGTTCTGGGAAGGACAGGCATGAACCTGGAGAAGCTATTCAATCCAATAGGCTATACGGTCTATCCGGCTCAAGATATAAAGCTTGGATCAGGAGCCATAATTCCGGGCGCCACGAA
>PXBU01000012.1 GCA_003566795.1 Puniceicoccaceae bacterium
ACTTGCCCGAAACCCTTGGACGCCTCACGAGCCCGTCTCCTGCCACACCGATTGTTTTTTCCCTAATACAGGGTTACACGAGGCCTTCAGGCCCGTGCGCATGTAGCGGTAGCCCGAGATCATAGCGGTGTTCTTCACGGAAAAGACGTCTCCTGGTTCGATGATGGTTCAACGGCGTCGGCCTCCCCTGAGACCAATGCGGCCTGTGCCCAGAGGAGATCCCAAAGTGCCTCCGCAAGCACCGCCTGCCCGACCGCGTCGATGTGGATGTTGTCTCGAAAGGGCGCTGGCCCGGTCTCCAGGGCTTCCCGGAATCACGGTTCAGTCGATGCCACGGCAACACCCTGTTGCCTAGACAGATCGCGGATCAAGAAATGGCCCGCACCCGGCTCCTCGATCAGTTCGGATTGCTCGAGAAACTGCGCCACGATCACAGCCCGCACCGCCCCTTGTGCCAACTCCAGGAACGCGCTCAGATCCGCCAACCCGCGTTCTGCTGCGAGTGGTATGTCATCGGCGTCGGTTTCCTGCACTACCGTGTCGCGGTCGGAACGCACCGGCAAATCGGGCAGATACCGCGGGAGATACCGCGTCACGCCCTCCCAAACCGCCAGAACCGGTGTTCTTTGCGGGTGCGTATGCGGATTCAAAGGCTCGAAGGTCGGGTTGTCTCGATGATCGTGGGTGGATATCAGGAGGATGACAGCATCCGCATCGAAGAAGCCGTATTCGCGCACATACGCCAGCCAGTTGCCCGGCCCCCAGCTTCCGGCGGACACATTGCCCACGACCACTGGCCGTTCCGAGGCATACTCCAATCGGTCCCTCAGCAACTCCGTTGCCAGCTCGGTCTGATCCGTGAGATTCCCGCCATTGAGCACGGAGTCGCCGAAGACCAGCACGCGAAACTCGTCTTGAGGCTTGCTTGCCGGAAACTCTTCGCTGCGTATGCCATAGGCGTTGATACGCACCCGATTATCGAAGCGCCGCACATCCTGATTGGGTATGAAGAGATATTCGATGGTGGGATGCGCGACCGATAACGGCGGGGTCCCCAAGCCAAGCTGGGCCCGCGCAATCCATTCCCCTGCGGCTACCAAACCGAGCAGGATAATCACTCCGACGGCGATCGCTCGAGTTCGCATCATACGCATCCGCCTTCACTTCCATCCATTGAATCCCGCGCCGTTCTCATGACCCGGGTCTTGATCACCCGCGCCGGGTTCCCGCCGACGATCTGCCAAGCCGGCACGTCCGAGACCACCACCGCAGCCGCCCCAACAATGGCACCCTCGCCTACCTTCCGTCCGGGGCCGATAAAGGCGTCCGCGCAGACCCACGCCTGGGAGCCAATCTCGATCGGCAGACGCAACAGCGGTAGCGTCGGATCGCGGTAATCGTGGGTTCCGGCGCAGAGGTGCGCGCGATGCGAGATGGTGGCCCGGTCACCGATGGCCACAGGGCCAAGGTTATACACCAACGCCCACTCGCCAATGCTGCATTCTTCGCCCAAGGCAAGGTTCCAGGGGAGATAGATGCGGGCGCTGGGGTAGACATGGGCACCCGCCCCCACCTGTGCACCAAACACCCGCAACAGCATCCGGCGCCAGCCGAAGAACGGGCGTGGGCTGAAGCGGAACAGCGGGATTGCCAGGGCCCACAGAATCCGCAGGAGGTACTCCCGCTGACTGTACGGCCGAAGTCCTCGGCAGGCAGCGATATTGAGTTGCTTCGGATCACGGTCACGCATCCTGCCACGACCCATTCCAATGATATCTGCTTAGTACAAAGAAACGCATGCCGGCCGATCCCCTTGCCCAAGAACCCACCGATACACATCGCACATTTCTGAAGCCACGGTCGACCAGGTGAAGCGCTCCTCGACCAACTGCCGACCGCGCGCGCCCATCTGCTCGCGCGCCTCGTCGCTCAGGCCGAACAACGTGGATAACGCGCCCCGGATGGACTCACTATCCGCATCCACCGGCACAGCCGCTCCAGCAATGAAGCCCTCGGGCAGGTTGCACTGCGGTGTCATGATCACGGGAAGCTGGTAAGCCCAGGCTTCCAGCACCGCCATGGGCAGGCCCTCGCTGAGTGAAGGCAGCACGAATGCATCGGCCCGCTGGAGGCTGGCGGCCTTCTGCTCCCCGAACTGCGGTCCCACGAAGCGCACGCTGCCATCGATCCGCAGGGTGGCAACCATCCGTTCCAGCTCGGCGCGGTGCCCGTGCTGGTCCCAGCCGGCGATGACGAGGAACCATGGCGCGTCGGTTGAGCGGGATACCCGCGCCCACGCATCAAGCAGGGCAGGCAACCCCTTCTTCGGGTGCAGCCTGCCCAGGAACAGCAACACCCGGGCGCCCTTCGGGAGTCCCCCCGCCCATTCGGGGATCACGGGCTCCGCCGAAAACTCCGGCAACTCGACCCCGTTGGGAATTACGGCAACCGGGTTGGTTAGCCCGTAGGCCCTGAACGCGTCCGCCTCGGCCTTGCAGAGTGCATGCAGACAGGTCGCGCCTCGGAGATGCCGGTTTTCATATACCAACCCCGCCAGGAGCTTCTTCCAACGGGCGTTTCCAATGGCCCATGGGTCCAGCATGCCACGCGGTGAGACAAGCCATGGCTTGCCTGTTCGCCGGCCCCAAGACCATGCGGCAACTGAAGGGTACATCCAGAGCCCTTGCGTGTGCAGTAGATCAGCGTCCTCGGCAAGCAACCTCTTCCGGAGACCCGGTGAAAAACCAAACGAGCCTGGCCATGTCGTGGCGAGCATCTGAAGCGAAACGGCACCCCACGCAGTGCTGTCCTCCTCGGAGTAGGCATCACGACCCGAAAATACCTGGACCTGAACGCCTTGACTCTGAAACTGCTTAGCCAGTGAACGCACTGACCAGAAGAGCCCCCCGGCCTGACGCGAAGCCGAGGCGGTTAGCAATCCCACTCTCATCGACGCGAAAGCGCCCAAAGCAAGGCTTGGTCGAGAATGCCGGCGTCACGCCGCGGGACCGCAAGTGCAGCTTCAACGGCCCGCTCAAGTCCAGTAGCGAAGGTCTCCGGCGACCACTCACTGATAATCTCGCGGCTCGCCTCGCCCATCGCAAAACGGTCGCAATGGCCCGACGCGATCTTGCCCAGCAGGGCCGCTAGAGCATTCACATCGTAGGGGTCGAACGTAAAACCGTTCCTCCCGTCCTCGACCAGGTCCGGCGCACAGCCACAACGTTCCGACACGACTACCGGCAAGCCGCAAGCCATTGCCTCGTTCACGACCAGGCCCCACTGCTCCGTGGTGCTGGGTAGAATCAGGGCCTCGGCCAGTGCGTAGAATGCCGGCAGTTCCTCGATCTGCCGGAATCCGGCCAGATGTACTCTGCTGGAAAGCCCCAGACTGTCGATGGTGGCCTCGACCTCTGCGCGCATTGGGCCATCGCCGAGCAGCACCAGATGCCAGGCCGCCCCTTCCGAATTCCCAGTAGGGTTTCGCTCAAGGAAAAACGCGAAGGCCAGAAGGAGACGCGCCAGATTCTTCTTTGGTATGAAACGGGCCGAACACAGAAAGTATTTTTCGGGTAATCCGAGATCGCGGCGCCGCAGGCTCACTCTCTCTCTAACCTTCGCCGCGCGCCTTGCGAAATAGTCATTATCCACCACATCATACCCGGTCAATATGGCATCGGACGGCATGCCAAGTTAACGCAGGTAGTCCCGATGTGGCGTACCCCCTACGAGCGCCCCGCGCGAGAACTTCAACAACCGTCTTTTGACGGCCTCCTTCCAGAACACTCGTTTGAAGTCGCCCTCTTGTGATTCCGACATAACAATCACCGGGCAGAAATTATTATGGGCCCAGCGAATCGCATTCAAAGCAAGCCAAGATGCCCAACCCGGCACTGCAATTGCGCTAGGCTGAAATGCTGCGAGGCTGTTCTCTAATTTCTTCCGCAGCGCATCAGACCTTTCTCCTCTTCTCTTATCACCTAACGTAACGCGCTCGAAAGGCACATGATGAGCTGGCTGCCAGGCATATTCAGAACTGGTTTCACGATACTCGATCACCTGCAGAGCCTCACAGCGTCGATGAAACGCCTCAAGTCGCGCGATGTGATAAGGCCCCAGGTTATCAAATAGTACTGCAACCCTTCTCTGGCCCACTTTTTCACCAATGCTAGTTTTCAGGAACTACGGGTCGATCGACAATAGAAGAGGCGTGGATATTTTGTTTCTTTTTCCACACGATACTTGCTACTGCGAATGATTTTTTAACCCGGGCTCTGGCGCCCGTGGCAATCCGAACCGAATCGCGGGTTGAGGGTGCCAAGCCCCAACCTGATATTCCTGCTTAGCCACACGCCTGCGCGCATACCACAGCACCGGCAGCAGGAATGCAGCCAGCTGAACAAAGGTCACAAAGAACGCGTGCGTGGAATGAGTGATCGCATGCAGCGCCGCGGTGATCGTAAGTAGTACCACCAGTTGCGCAACGAGGTGGCCGGCCATCGCGGCGCGATGCCACCGACTCATGATCAGACCGATAACCAGGAATTTCACCGCGCCGAAGAACCAGAACGACAGGAACGCGTCCGACAGCCCTGTTGATGTACTGCCTGTATGCGCTTGATGGCCGAACACCTCCGCAGCCTGGTTCCCGACATCAACCATCAAGGCCTGTTTGAACTCATGCCCCACCCACTGCCCGGGCACATAGCGGTGCACGAAGCTATTCCAGTGGGAAAGCCCGAAATCGAAACTCAGCGCTCTGTCCGCCGCAGCGATGTTCATCACGGCGTTGGTTAACTCATGGTTGGCGGCTTCCCCACTTGCGAGCCGCTTGATGTTGCCCCAGTAGTCTATCTCGAGAATCTCGCTTATACCCGCTCCGCTCCATGTAGTGCGGTCGTCGCCCAGCATCACGCTGCGATAGTCCCCGATGCTGTTGATCACCAACGCCCCGAGCAGTACGGCACCAACCATCGCCCAACGCGGAGGCAGCATTCGGCGATTGAACCAGAGTGCCAGCAGAACCATCATGCCCAGTTCCACCATTGCGGCACGGCGGCCCCTGATCAAGATCCGCTCTAGGTAGAAAGCCAGGCCGAAGAGGACCAGCGCGAGTGACGGCCACGTGGGCTTGCGCAGATAGAGGATCAGGGCGAGCGCCATGCCAAAGGTCAGCAGCTTGCTGAAAAAGACGTAGATAGTGATGACCCCACTCCACTGACCACCTACTGTGGCGGTTACGTCAGCTGCGATCTGGCTG
>PXBU01000361.1 GCA_003566795.1 Puniceicoccaceae bacterium
CGAAGCAGCCGCTCTGATACTCCGGTTCTTCGAGCATTCTGGCAAAAGCCTGAGCGACCATCGCATCACTATGACTCTGGCCACTTTCAAGCATGATTCGGGTCGGTCAGAATAACCATTTACCTCAATAAATCCGTTACCTCAGTTTGAAACTGAGGTATGGTTCGGGCTGAGGTATAAAGATATGACCAGCGCCCAGAAAACTTTGTCGGGTCCCGCACGCAGTCGGGGCGAGCGTGCTGTGCGTGCGGTTCTGCCTGGCGTCGCCGAGGTTTCCCCGCCCCACGCGGAGCATCAGGGCGATCTGGTGGTCAACGGACAGCCCGTTGAAGTCAAATGGATCGGCGAAGGTAATCTGGCCGATGCTCGAGCTGCACTCGGGCGTCAACTCGGGGATAACGTTGTCTTGGTCGGGCGGCGGATGTCGCCGGGTGCCCGTGAAGCGCTAGCGAAGGCTGGGGTCAGTTGGGCGGATGAGACGGGCGCCGCCGAGATTTCAGTCGGAGCAATTCTGGTCTCCCGGAGCGGGGTGGTGGAGAAACGACCGCAGGGTTTGGATCGTTGGACGCCGGCGGTGCTGAGCGTTGCGGAGGCCTTGCTCTGCGGCGTAGTGGGCACGCAGGCTTCCATGCAAGAGGCAACCGGACTCTCGGCGGGAAGTTGCGCCAATGCACTGAGGTTTTTGCAGGACCGCGAACTGGTTACTGCGAAGGCCAAGCGCGGCCCGGCGGCCGCTCGCCGGATCGCCGATGAGCGCGGCTTGTTGGTGGCCTACGTAGCCGCTGCCAATGAGCAGCCAACAGGGTACAAGCTCCAAATCGGCGTGACCTGGCAGGACATTCTGGCCGGCTTGGCCGACCTGGCTGGTCGACTCGAAGGCCAAGGTGCTGAGTGGGCTATTTCCGGTGGTGCCGCAGCAGCTGTCTTGGCACCCTTCATGTCGTCGGTGTCGCAGGCCAATGTCTACGTCAACTGCCAATCCGTGGCGGAAATAAGGGGGTTGGCGGAGTCGCTCAATCTCCGTCCGGTTGAAGGTGGCAGACTTACCCTGCAGGCCTTTCCCACACAATCGACTCGGCATCTAGCGACTGCCGAGAGTGATGGCCTGCGCATCGCCCCGTGGCCCCGAGTGTATGCGGATCTGCAGAAAGAAGGCGTTCGTGGAGAGGAAGCAGCCGAACATCTTTATGAGGTCATTCATGAGCGACGAGTTACCTAGAAGCGCATCTGGCAAGAATGGCAGCGGAGCGAGCCTTGGTCCGCGTTGTCCACCACTACGGCGCAACACCAGAGTTTGTCGTTCTCGGTGGACTGGTTCCCGAGTTACTTTTCTCCAGGAGTGAGCGTCAACATGCGGGTACCACCGATATTGATGTTCAGGTCAACCTTGAGATCGAATGCGACGCGGTGAACACGGCGCGTCTGGAGCGTGCGCTGCGCCACGCGGAGTTTGAGCCGGACAGTAATCAGGTCTGGCGCTGGAAGGTGGCCAATGAAGAAATGCGCGCAGAAGTGAAATTCGAGCTTCTGGCGGATCTTGACACGGAAATCAATGAGGCCACTGTGCTATTTGACGACTGTGAAAACTTGGGTGCCGTTAACTTGCGCGGAACCCGCTATGCCGCTCGCGATGTCACGTTGCGAGACTTGACCGCTAAAGTCGGAGACGACGTCCGGCACGTTGAAGTTCGTGTGACCGGTGTAGCTGGTTTCCTTCTGGCGAAATGTGCCGCAGCGCATGCCAGGGGCAAGCGCAAGGATTGGTACGACATAGCTTTCGTTTTGCTCCACAACGACCTGGGTGGCTCAATCCAGGCCGAAAATGCCGTGATCGATACCTTCGGCCTCGAGGCCCTTCGCGCGTCGCAAACTGCACTGGCGGAGCTCTCGGCAAATTTCGCCAGCCCTCAGTCGCAGGGGCCTGTCGCGTATGCTGATCAGTTCCTGCTAAACCATCCCGACGAAGAACCGTCCCAGGCGAAGGCTGGTGCAGTCGCTGCAGTTGGTGAGTTTTGCGATACGCTTACTGAAGCTGCGACGGAAGTTTCATAAGAAAGCGGATCGTCATTTCGTCTTCTTCGTGATCCGATCAATCAATGTTTGAACTTCAGGCCTTAGTGGGGAGCAGGATTTCTTCGTGAGGCTGTTAAAGGCTTGCCCCCAAGTTAGTCTTCTAACACCAAGTATCTTTCTTGTGTTTGGTTTTGCAATCTGTACTTGCTCACAGTGTCTAAAGCCCAAGACTTCGGTCAGCATAAACTTCTGCAGCGCAATCTGGTTGATGGTTTGAATGCTGATCCCCCCTTCCTTCAATGGTTTTTTGAGCCCTTGTTTGTCTTTTGATGAAGGGTAGTAGCTTTCACCACTTTCATATTTGAGCTCGACACAGAGCACGGAATCTCCCGCTAATTCCATTACGATATCTGGCTTTATATTGAAACTCCACTTAAACATGAGTGTTTTTTCGACTTCTCTTTTTAGTTCATCTGGTTCACTAATACCGGCGCATAATAGTTCATGCGCGATAGTCCCTGCGCCCCAGTTTGAAGGGGATTGAATAGTGCTGTACGTTGAAGATTTCTTGGCCACGAAGGAGTTCAAAGCCTTTCTGTTTTCTGAAACGTTTGAGCTACTTGAGATCTTTCTGAGATAGCTTGCCGTGCGCTTGGCGCCTACCTTTATGAGCATCGCGAGTATGAATTCGCGCTTCACCCAGTCGGCGTCACTAAATGACTCGGGGTCATGTTTGATGTAGTCACGACTTCCCAAAGTTCTCTTTATCCAATCGACTGTGGCTGTTTCAGGCAATTCCTCCTTGAGGGAGCCGCTCTCTTTAAAGCAGTCAGATATGGACTTCCAGATATCACGAAGGGCCGCGTATTCATAGTAAATTCCCCGAACCTGACTTGCGTCGCATGCGAAACGTTGTGTTGGGTCTGAAGCTTTTACTGCTTCAAGAAAGTTTTCCAGGCCAGTCGAGTCTTGCAGAAAGTGGTAAAGAATTGCCCCGAGATGTCGTTCTTCTCTTAGGATCTTGTGGTAGCTTCCGAAAGCCGGCATTTGTGTTGAATCTCGCATACTGAATAGCTTCCCATGCTTGGTTTCTGTGGTTCAATCAGATTTTTCAACGCTTGTTTTTCATGGCGATCTACATTTGTGAAATAGCCGCAGCGCCTTGTATGCCATTGGCGCCTGGGTCATGATGCCTTGTATATTTGAGCTAGTTCTTCGGCAGCTTTGCGCATGTCGTCGCGCAAGTGCCCAGGTGCAGCAACTTCCACGGCGCTCCCAAACCCCATCAGCCACCATTTCAGTTGTTCGGAATCGTTCACTGTGACACGAATTTCGATTCGGTCGTCTTCGATCTGCTTGTGGGTTTGGTCTTGTGCCAGTGGAGTTTCGAGTAAGGCTTTGCCTGCGGCGTTAGAGAATCGGGCGACGAGTTCTATCTTTTGTCCATTGCTGTAATCGAAACCGCCTTGCTGGATGTAGTCGTCCAGGTTGAAGTCGCTCGGTTCTTTGACAGGTTCATCCAGAAGCCGGGCGCTGTTCATTCGGTGCAAAACCAGTTGGCGGATGTCGGTGAAGTTCAGCACGGTGGCGAGCAGGTAGTGGATCTGGTCGCGGACGACCAGGGCCAGGGGGTGCAGGGTGAGTTGGATGGGTTGTTCGCGGTCTCGGCTGGTGTATTCGACTTCGACCTGGCGTTGTTCGAGCAGACCTTGGTAGACGGCATCGAGGACGTCTTTGGGGATTTCGGGGGCCATCAGTTGCATGGTTCTTGGCAACAGGCGTACGCGCTGGGTCCAGCGTTGCAGTTTGCCGTCGCTGCTGGCTTCCAGAAAACCGCGGGCGGCGGCGAAGTGGGGTTCGATTTCGCGCAGCAGGCTGCGCGGCAGGATGGGTTGCAGGTGCTGGGCAATCATTTGCCAGCTCAGGGCCGAGAGCGGGTCGTGGCCGGGCAGGGTGACGGCTTCGGCATGGGGTGCCCAGTACCAGCGCGGTGGATCGCTTTCATCACAGGTCAGGGGGAACTGGGCTGAGAGTTTGACCAGGTCGCGCTGGATGGTGCGCAGGTTGACGTCGAAGTCGCGGTCGGCCAGGGACTTGCGCAGTTGCTCGGTGGTGATGCCGGGCTCACGGCGGGGCACCAATCGCAGCATGGTGATCTGGCGCAAGGTTGTGTCTGGCATGTGGCAGTCCCTTTTTTCCCCGATTCGAGTGTATCTCAGGGGGATTTTGATTTCCTGTTGTGCTGGAGAGAGTGTGGGTTGTGTTGGCGACAGAATCTGTCGCCGGCGGTGACTAAGCTGCGGCCTCGATCAATTTGTTGAGAGGCTGGCATGCAGAAGTACGAGCTGAAATTTCTGTGGACCGTGTTTCGGGATTTTCTTAAGCGCGTGCCGGTGCGGCATCCGGTGGTTGAGGATGGGTTTCGCTACTGTGAGGACTTGATTGCCCACGGCAAGCGTGCTGATGTGTGGCTGAAGGCCAGGGATGTTTGGGCGAAGAGTCCGGAGTGGGTGCCGAGCGAGCTGTTGGGTGATGGTCATCGCCCTGTGCGGTGGGCGGAGTTGGCCGAGCTTGAGCGGCGTGCGCTGGGCCATGTGAAGCCGTCGGCCGTGCGCAGACGTCTTGAAGCGATGGGGCAGTTGCTGGACATTGATGAGGTGGGTGTTTCGATTCTGGAAGTCCTGGTACTTAAGCAGTTCTCTTCAACGGCTTCATCACTTTTTGATTTGATTGAACGGGTGTCGGCCAGGCCGACGATGGCGTTTTCCATTGCTTCCGGTCACAGTCCGGCCGTCATTGAACGGCGGCTTGCGCCAAGCGGCGTACTGAGGCAGCTCGGTTTGCTGGATCACTCGCGATTTGCCAAGATGGACCCTTTCCCTGATCTCAGTCCTTCGACTGCTGCCTTGCTGTCGCAGCCGTGGAAGTCGGCTGCAGATGCGCGGCATATTCTGCTGGGCAATCCGCTGGGCGCTTCGCTGGATTGGGCTGACTTTGATCATCTGGGGGATGGCCGGCACTTTGTATGCGATCTGCTTGCCGGTACGCTGCGGCAGGGACAGCGTGGCGTCAATGTGTTGCTGCATGGGCCGCCTGGCACGGGCAAGACGGAGTTTGTCCGTACGCTGGCAGAGCAACTGGGTACCGAGCTCTATGCGCTGGGTGAGGAGGATGAATGTGGGGGTGAGCCAGCCCCGTATGAGCGCATTGGCAGTATTCAGATGGCCCAGCGCCTGTTA
>PXBU01000170.1 GCA_003566795.1 Puniceicoccaceae bacterium
AAAAGCTGGGCAATGTCGGCACCAAATGTCGCGGGCAGATTTGCATCTGGATCGACCGCAAAGTCGAGAACTGCGACTGCAATCGGGCGCTTGTCTGGTTCCTCGGAAAACGCCGGTTGCAGGGATGCGAGCAGCGCAATGCTGAGAAGGAGGCGGAGTTTGTTCATAGTCCTGGGCGTTGGAAAGGAATTTATTTAGCCTGGCAAAATATACTTATAGCGAAGGTGGTCCGCTTTCTGTTCTCGGTGAGTATATGGAGTCTTGAGGCGAGTGATTTTAGGCGGCCATATATCATTTTCTGCTCGAATTCGGACCACAAAAAAGCCCGCCTCCGGGGGGAGACGGGCTTGAAGTGGGAACCAGTTGGGCTGGTGGGGCCTAGCGTGCGAAGGCGAGGGTGAGCGTCACTGTTTTGCCTGCGGGCAGGGTGACTTTACGCTCGCTGGCGTTGGTGCCGTCGGCGATCGAGGCACCGCGGCTGTTGATCTCGGTGATCTCGGCGGGGAGGACGAGGTCGATCGTCTGGTCTCTACCGGAGGTGAGTTCGACTTCGACCTGGCCGCCGTTCCAGTGGAGGCGGTTGATTTCGATGACGCCGCGGCAGAGGATGCCCTCGATGGTGCCGGTTTCCCAGGCTTTCGGCAGTGCGGGGAAGAGGCGCACCTTGCCGGGGTAGGAGTCGGCGAGTGCCTTGATAATGACGGAGGGCTGGCCACCGCTAATATCCATATTAAACAGTATGCGGCGGTTGTGCATGGAGGCCAGGTTGTTGAGCCAAAAGCCATCAACGAGGTGATCCAGGCAGTGGTGGACGATTTCGCCGTAGCCGAGGGTGGCGGCGACTTGGCCCAGCTGCACAATGCCGAAGGACATGAAGCCGCGCTCATTGTCTTTCCAGTAGCGCTCGAGCTTGTCTTCGACGCTCTTGATGAAGGCGAGCTGCAGCTCGGGGCTCTCCGCGATTTCCGGCGGGAAGTCGTCGTAGAGCGGGTAGAGCTGCGAGGAGTGGCGGTGGGCGTCATTGTTGCCGAGGCGCGGGGTAAGCCACTCTTTGATGATGCCGTTCTCCGCGATGGAGTATTCCGGCATTTTCGAGAGCATGTCCTGCCAGACCGGCAGCTTCTCGGCATTGACACCGAGTTTTTCAGAAGCGGAGATCAGGTTGCGCAGCAGCTGCTTGGCGACAGCGATGTCCATGGTTGAGTTGTAGGAAGCCTGCGAGTCGGAACCTTCGGGCCAGTTCTCGGGTGAGGTGGACGGGGAGAAAATCAGGTTTCCGTCCGGCCCCTCGTAGAGGAAGTCTTCATAGAAGAGAGCGACTTTCTCCATGAACGGCAGGGCGCGTTCGGCCAGGAATTCCTCGTCGCCGGTGTAAGCGTAGTAGTCATAGAAGAAATGCGCGGCCCAGCCGGCGCCGGCGGTCCACATGCCACCGGCGAAGTTGCGGCTCATTGCATTGTTGTAGCCATTGGTGGTGCTGCGCGAGGGCAGGACTATGCCACGGGAGTCGAAGTAGGCTTGGGCGTTGTGCTCCATGCCGGGGATGATGGACTCGATGTAATCCACGTAAGCGAGTGTGAGTTCCGGCATGTTGCCCATGTGGTTGGCGGCGATAGCCGAGGGCACGTTACCGTTGTGGGTGTAGTCGCCCGCCCATGCCGGGACGTAGTGGCCACCCCAGACACCTTGAAGGTTGGGGGGGAGCTCGCCCGTGGCGCAGATAATGTTGTAGCGACCGGCATCGAATTGTTTTTCGAACCAGGCTTTATTTATATTTCCGAACTCGTTCAGTTCCATCAGCCGCTCGGTGGATTTTTTGTGGTCATCACCACCACCGAGGTCGAGGCGCATGCGGTTGAAGAGTTCACCGTGGAGCTTGGCGTGACGGGCGAGCAAGGTGTCATAGTCGGCGGGCAAGGCCGCAAGGGCTGCCTTGAGCTCGGCGTCTTGCGATTGGTCGGCATCGTCGAGCAGGCGCAGATCGATGAAGAGCAATACGCTATCGGCACCCCGGATGAAGAGTGCGCCATCACGGGTGGGGGTGGCGGTGCCGCCAGTGGTGATGACGCGGGCGCGGCCTTCGAGTGCCTGGATGCTGCCCGGATAAGCTTTGAGGAAGCGGGCACTGAAAGTCAGTGAATCCGTATCGCTGCCGCTCTTGAGGTCACCGAAGTGTTCGGCGAAAACATCGTCGGACGATGGGCGGTGGTTGGTTTCGGGCACATAGCCGTGTTCCAGCGTGCGCGGATCGAGTTTCAGAGTGGTGGTGAGTGCGCCCTGTGGGGCGGTGAGTTTGACGACGGCGATGCCATCTTCGCGCGAGACGAACATGCGGCGCTCGAACGGGCCACGGTCGTCGGACCAGCGGACGACGGCCTCGGCGGTTTGGAAATCGACGGAGCGGGCGTAGTCGCGGGTTTTACCTTGATTTGCGGTGCGGATCCAGAGGTCGAAGGCGGGCACAAAGTAGTCTGGATACACGAAGCCGTCCTGCCCGGTTAGTTCAAACTGCAGTTCTTCAGCTTCCTTATATTTACCTGCGTCGATCAGCTGGCGGATCTTCGGCAGGTGGGCGGATTGGTCGGGCGGAACGTGGGGGGCACCCATCGGCATGAAGAGGCGCTCATGATTGAAGATGATACGTTCATCGAGCGGACGGCTGAAGGCGCTGATGGCCAGCGTGCCGTTGCCGGTGATGAGATTTTCCTCCCAGTTTGACGCAGGTTGGGTGCTGACAAAACCGCGTTCGGGGGCGGGGAGTGCATAGGTCTCGGCGTGGGTATGCATGACTGTAAGTGCCAGGGCGGCCACGATGGATTTGAGGATCTTTACTTTTTTCATATTTGGAATAGGTAAGTTGGTATTGAAAAGGCAGGAATTGTGCCATGCCGATCCTAAAATTCGCATTTATTGGGGGATTTGAAACGGGTTCCCCGTTCTACAGGGAATTACGGGGAATTGATTCACATGAACTCGAAAAACGAATCGAGGGTTAAATTTTTTGTTCGAGGATAAAGCAGGCACCCTGCCCGAGCGCACTCTCGACGCGGATGTCAATGTCGAGGCGCTCGCACATTTTCTTGACCACGTAGAGCCCGAGGCCGGTGGAGTGCTCGTTGCCGGTGGGGCGGGCGGAGAGGCGGACGAACTTTTGGAAGAGCTTGGTCTGTTCGTCACTACTGATCCCGGGGCCGTTGTCTTGGACGCGGGTGATCACACAATCCGCCGTACGTTCCGTCTGGATCGTCACTTTGCCGTATTCGGGAGTATATTTCACCGCGTTGCTCACCAGATTGTTGACGATAATGGTCAGCAACTCTTCGACTCCAGAGACGCTGGTTTCAGCAGTTGCCTCCAGATGGCTCCTCAGCTGGATGTGTTTTTTGGCGGCGTCTTGCTCAAAACGAAGGATGGCTTGTTCCAGCAGTGGATTCCAAGTGACAGGATAGACCTCGAAGGTTTCATGATCCGCTTCGATCCGTGCAACATTGAGTAGCTCATTAATGAGCTCGATCATTTCTTCGCCACTGTGCTGGATTTGCGCGAGTGCCTCTTTGGCCGGGCTGTCAGCGGGCAAATCTTGCTGGGTCACTTCGCTAAAGCCGATGATCGAGTTGAGTGGATTACGCAGGTCATGCACGACCAGATTTAGAAAGTCGTCTTTCTCGTGATTGAGTGCATGGAGCTTTTGGTTCACTGCTTCCAATTCGGTTGCCTTCGTGGTGAAGTCAGCTTGTTGCTGGCGAATCAATTTTGTGTTTTCCAGCAACTCCCGGTGCTGTGCTTCGATCCCGGAATTGTGGGAGCGCACCACATAGATACAGATAGCGGCGATGATTGCAGTGGTCAGCAGCGCCGTAAAAATATTGATGTACAGCTGCCGTCGCAGGGGTGCCAACATGCTCTCTTCGCTTTGTTCGACGATGAGGTACCAATCCAGCTCCGGGACGAAGCGACTATTCATGATGCGGCGCTTCCCCTCGCGGTCGTAGGTGAGCGAATCGATCCTACCCGCAAGCAAGCCTGCTACGCTGTCTGCGAGACCTTCGATCTCGTGTAAGCTGGCGTATTGGAGCATTGGGCTATTGGCGGGACGGAGCACGATGGTGCCTTCGGCGTCTGTAAAATAAATTTGTCGTCCGTATCTGGCCTCGTAGCGGCTGATGAGATGATTCACCTTGTTTACCGTGAGTCCCACGCCGGTCGCCCCGATGAAGTTACCGGCATAGTCCCGGGCGCGGTAGTTGATGAAGATCGTCATCTCATCCTGATTGGCCATGTCGGGATCGACATTGATTTCGTAGGGGGCGTCCAACTCACGCACGCGGAAATACCATTCATCCCGCGGGTCGTCCTCGCTGACGGTCTTGAGGATTCCGTGCGCGTAATAATAAGTTCGGCTCGCTTCGGAGACGAAGAAGCTGGTGACGGTGCTGTAATCGACCTTTATTTCATGCAGGTAGCGGACGATGGCGTTCTGGTCCTGCTCTCCGGCAATGGCCCAGTCGCGTAGAAAGGTATCGTTGGCCATCAAAGAGGCGATGAAAACCGGTTGCAGCAGGTCGCGCTGGATTTCGGAATAAACGTTGTCTGAGGTCAGCGGTAGGGTGCTTTCGGTGAGGGTCTTGCGCACATTTTCGCGGGCGACCAGATAGTCGCTGATGCTATTGGCGATGAATCCGGCCAGCAAAAGCGCACAGATGGCCCAGGCCCAGGAAGAATTTTTATGGAAGTTGGCTAACATCGCGGGCTTTTATTGGAGGATCGTTGACGGACCTGCGTTGCGGTTGGGTCGTTTTTCGCCTAAATTGGGGTAGAAAGTAAATTCCAGGTAAAGCATAAAGCGATTGCCAGGATGCGAAGTAAAGCGACAATATGACCTGATCCGGCAAAGTTGGTTTCTTCTTTGCTTACCCGCGCCGATAAAATGAGTTCCCGTAAATTTGAAACCCGCACCCGTCAGGACATCGAAGCGATGCAATCGGCGGGCACTTTGAAGCGGCTGCGTCATGTGACGGGGCCGATGGGCGCGACGGTGCAGCTCGAGGGCGTGGGTGAGTGCGTGGTGCTCTGCTCGAACAACTACCTTGGGCTGGCGAATCATCCGGAAGTGGTGGAAGCCACCCGGCGCGGGCTGGATCGCTATGGCGCGGGCACTGCCTCGGTGCGTTTTATTTGCGGCACTTTCGATGCGCACCGGGAGTTGGAGGCGAAGCTGGCCAGGTTTTCCGGCACGGTGGCGGC
>PXBU01000167.1 GCA_003566795.1 Puniceicoccaceae bacterium
CGACTACTTTGAATTCCCGCAATGAACTCCGAAGAACCAAAAATTTGAAGCGCGATGAGCCATGCCTGAACGAATTCTTGAATATTCTGTGCCGGAGGGGACGAAAACAGAGCGGGCCGACAAGCTGTTCGCTGCGAAGTTTGACGATGTGAGCCGGGTACGTCTGCAACGGGCCTTCGATGCCGGGCGGGTAACTTTCGATGGTGAGGTGATCGATAAGCGGTTTAAGCTCAGCCGTGCCGGACGGCTGCGAGCCGTGCTGGATGAGCCGCAATTTGAGGCTCCGCCTCAGCCGGTCGACCTCCCGCTGGACGTCGTCTTTGAGGACGCGTCGATTATCGTGGTCAACAAGGCACCCGGCATGGTGACGCATCCCGGCAGCGGCACGGGCGAGAATACCCTCGTGCATGCGCTCCTGCACCACTGCGGCGGACAGCTCAGCAGCGTGGGGGCACCTGACCGGCCGGGCATCGTGCACCGGCTCGACAAGGAAACCAGCGGGCTCATCGTGGCCGCCAAGACGGACAAGGCGCACCACAAGCTGGCCGCTGCTTTTAGCGCCCGAGATACTTACAAGCGCTATCTGGCACTGGTGCTCGGGCTTCCAAAACAGGCCTCTGGATCCTGCCGCGAGCCGATCGGTCGCCATCCGGTCGTGCGTACCCGCATGGCGGTGCAGCGAAACGGCCGCGAGGCCCATACCGATTGGAAACTCGAAGAGACCTTTGGCAAGGCGGCGGCTTTGGTTAGTTGCGTCATCCATACCGGACGCACCCATCAAATTCGGGTGCACATGAGTTCGCTGCGGCATCCTTTGTTGGGCGATTACACTTACGGGTTTAAGGCGGCCCGGCTACCCGGTATCGAGGTGCCGCGCGTCATGCTGCATTCGAACGAGCTGCGTATCGCCCATCCGGATAGTGGCTGTGACATGCGCTTTGAAAGCAAGCCCCCGCTGGATTTCTCCGAAATGATCCGTTTTTTGGGTGCTCGGTAAACTTCAGTGCCCAGGTCGATTTTTTTCTGCTGTCACCACATGGGGTGTTGCAGTTTGTAACTGCCAAACGCTCACAGGAGAGAGATTGATATTTTGGACAGATAAAGCTGGTTGACAAGTGCCACAAACTATTGGATTCAAGTTTTTTCCGTCATCCTACCTTTAATGACGGCTCTATACCAAACCCAACTAACCATGATCCGTACTATCCTCTTCACCGCCTTACTGGCATTCTTTATCACGGCCCAACAGCCATTACAGGCGAACGCTTCCCAGCCAAGTTGGAGTAGTTGGAGAACGTTGACCACTGTGGACGGCGTTAAGCTTGAATACCGATACAAGCACAGAGCCGAAAGGACTGATGTTCAGTGGCAAGCCACTAACTACAATGATGCGAGGGTATATGTCAGCATCAAAGAAAAGGAGTATTTCTTTGCCGGAGGTAAAAAGGGGACCCATAGCGACGTTGGATCAAATGTTAATGCCAATGCTTCCTACCGATTCATGCCGGATACGCTCCGGGGTGATGTTCGCGCGGTTTCCGCTCATTTGGTTGTGACCCGGAATTAATTTCCTTTCCTAGTTTCGCGTTCCTTGCATGGCTTGAAGTTTGGGTTCGACGTGAAGTAGTTATAAATTACTCCTACCGATTCATTGGTGAACCGTGCTGGCTGCATTTGTGACTTTGCCCTTACGATGCTGCCAGTTTTTGTTCCTTGCACGGGAGAACGGAGAACTGCAATGTTGGGGGCATGGATAGAAACAGAAAAATATATCGCTTCCTATTATCCTTCGTCTTAGCCCCTATTTGCTTATTCGCGCAGCCTGAAAAAGGAGAAGCGGGGCAGTCGGCTCCCCTGCGAGTGCTGTATGTGACGGGTGGTGGTTGGCATGACTACGAGGGTCAAACGCCAATCGTTAAAGCTATCATCAAAGATGCCCTCGGGGAGGTCGATATAACCGTCTCGGTCGTGGGCGGATTCGGACGGCAAAACCCCGATTTTAACTTCCACCCCGCTTTTAAGGAGGAAGATTGGGCCGAGGGTTTTGACTTGGTGGTGTACAATAAATGCAACTCACCGGGATTTTCCGATGATGAATGGGTTGAGCGGATTGTGACGCCCCACCGCGAGGGATTACCGGCGGTGCTCATCCACGGCACCCTGCATAACTTCTGGCCCGACGAAGAACGCACGGGGTTGTGGAACCAGTTTTGCGGCATCACCAGCCGCAACCACGAGCCCCGCGCCCCGGTGACCACCACCGTTGAGATGCCGGATCACCCGATCATGGCGGGCCTGCCGGAGCAATGGTCCCACGAACCGGGCGAATTGTATCGGGCGCATGGTATGCAGGAGGGGGTCAAGTCGCTGGCCACCGGCATTTCAGGCGAAGGGGAAGAACACACTACGGTGTGGGCGCACCAGTTCGGGCAGGGCCGGGTATTCGGCACCACCATCGGGCACGCCACCGAAATCTTTG
Organism: Puniceicoccaceae bacterium; assembly: GCA_003566795.1. Lineage (GTDB taxonomy): Bacteria > Verrucomicrobiota > Verrucomicrobiia > Opitutales > Coraliomargaritaceae > Coraliomargarita_B. The sequence goes on from PXBU01000167.1 coordinate 2,480, forward strand.
AGGGCGAGGAATTCCAGCGCCTGCTCAAGCAGGGGATTCAGTGGGCCGTCGGACGGCTTTAGCGGTTGCCTTACACGTCACACACCGCGATTGCCTCGCGCAGGCCTTCCAGCGGATCGCGGGTCGGAATAAACTCATGGCCGACATAGCCCTCATAACCCACTTCCAAGAGGGCGCGCATGATAGCCGGGTAATTATTTTCCTGGCTATCGTCGAGCTCCGCCCGCCCGGGGACACCAGCGGTGTGGATGTGGCCAATTAGGTCGGTGCCGTATTCGCGGATGCGCGCTACCAGATCGCCGTTCATCACCTGCACGTGATAGATGTCGAACAATAGTTTGACCCGTGGCGACCCGACCTCGCGAATAATATCAGCGCAGTAGTCGATGTCATCACCCTGGTAACCGGGGTGGCCACGGAAATTGTCGTGTTCGAAGCGGCTGTTGAGATGCTCAACATAGATGTCGATGTTATTCTTCTCACCGAGAGCAGCCAGTTTCTTCAAGCCCGCTACCGTATTTTTGGCACCCTCCTCGGGGTCGATAATGCCCTTGGAGTGATCGTCGACATCCTTCCATTTGAATCCGGTGAACGCGATCACGGAGGGGACTTTGATGGGAGCGTTGGCGGCCGCCTCCATCGTCTTGCGCGTGGTCTCAATTACTTCCGCCTGGTAAGCCGGGTTGTTGAGACCTTTCAAATAGGGTTCGCCGGGCATGCCGTTAGGGGTGATCGCACAATCAAGACCGAATTCGGCCAGTGTCGCCCAATCGTCGGGACCGGCCAGTTCCACGCTCTTGCAGCCCAGGTCGCGCGCGTGTTTGCACACGGTCGGCAGGTCCCATTTTTCGCCAAAATACATGTAGGGCCAAGTGACGATCGAGTGATTGATATTGCCGCGCAGCGGAGCGGTGCTTGCGCCGCGGGTGCGGGGAGCAGCCATGCCGCCGCCGAGTAGTGCCACGGCCGAAGCCGCGAGGGAGTTACGGAGGAGTGTTCTTCTTTTCATGGGTTCAAGTAGCGTGGGAGAGAAAATTTCCTTTGGCAAGCCTAAGCGGACTTCTGAAGGCCGTATTATGTATCCGCGTCCGGAGGAAGGCTATCTGCGGCGTAGAAGGGCTCCAGGGTTTCCAGATGTTTACGGACGATGCCTCCGATTTGTTCGGATGGTAAGCGGTCGCGGTGCAGTTCAAAGATCGCCACCAGTAGGGCCAGTTCAATATCCAGCGGCTTGACGCTGGCCGTCTTCATTTCCTGCAGGATTTTCAGGGCCTGGCTTTCGGCTTTTTTGTAATCGTTAAAATTGGCATCGAGCGGATTTGTCATCACCCTAGCAAGCTGGGATCGCCTCCGTCCTGTCAAGCCTGCAACGGTAATGGGAGGGAGCCACGGGACTTTCCCGCACTTGGTTGAGCTTTTCCCTTGTCCTGGGGCAATCGGAGGTTTTACTCGATACTTCCTATCTTCAGTGAAGCGTAAACTCCCATTTATTATGAAACAAAAAACTGCATTGATCCTCCGCACAACCTTAGCCGTTTTCTTTACGGCCACTGCTCTTTTGGTGGCGTCCTGTAAAGGTGACGCCGAAGAACGTCACCTCTTGTTGATCGCCGGGCCTGACAGCCATGGCCCCAGGGCGCACAATCATGAAAAGGGGATGCAGTTGTTTGCGCGTGAACTGCAGGCGATCGATGGACTGAAGGTCTCGGTGGCCATTAATGGCTGGCCGGAGGATGAATCACTGGTCGATCAAGTGGATGCGATTGTGTTTTATGCTGACGGGTTGGAGGGGCATCCGGCCCTCCAAGAAGATCGGCTGGCCCACCTTAACCGGCGTATTACTGAGGATGGTATCGGTGTGGGTATGGTCCACTTCGCAGTTCACGTGCCAGTCGACGATGGCAGCGACGAGTTCAAAGAGTGGATTGGCGGTCACTACGAGAGTCTCTATTCCTGTAATCCGATGTGGACCGCTGAATTTAAGGAGTTTCCGGAGCACCCGATCACCACCGGGGTCGAGCCTTTCGAACACCATGACGAATGGTATTTTAATATGCGTTTCCGCGAGAATATGGAAGGTGTGAAGCCGATCCTGGTGGCCACTCCCTCTGATGAGACACGCGACGGCCCGTATGTTCACCCACGCGGACCCTACGAGCATATTCAAGCGGCTAAAGGCCGTGAAGAGGTGTTGATGTGGGCGGTCGAGCGCGAAGATGGCGGACGTGGGTTTGGCTTCACCGGAGGGCACTATCACGAAGGATGGGATGTTGTTTCGATGCGCCGCTTGGTGCTCAACGCCATGCTTTGGGTAGCCGAGGTGGACATCCCCGAAGGCGGCGCACCCTTCACGATTTCCGTTGAGGATTCCGATGCTGCGGGTGATGCCGTTCCGACCAGCTAAGGCCTCACTTGCATCCCCGGCAGCGAACACTCTGCCGAACTGAAAATTTTGGCAATCCCTCTCAAGTAATTCCTTACAGACGATTTTTGCAAATTATTAATTATTTGCCTGGCAAAATATATGTTGACATCACGCTAGTTGAGGCTAATTTTGGCGGCATGAATATACGGAGATGGAAAGTTCGGGGCGGCGCTGAAGCTGTTTACCACTGCATGACTCGTACGGTGAATGGTGAGCGTTTGTTTGAGGATCGGGAGAAGGAGGTGCTGCGTAAGATGATCTGGCAGGTGGCGGACTTTTGTGGGGTGCAGGTGCTGACCTACTGTGTGATGGCGAACCACTTCCATGTGCTGCTGC
>PXBU01000052.1 GCA_003566795.1 Puniceicoccaceae bacterium
AGCGCAAGTAATACTCGGCACCCTCCACCGCCGCCTCTTGCTTATCCGGGATGAGCACCACTTGCATCGCTCCGCCCGAACGCCGCAAATTGGGAATCGGCTCCACCTGAAAATCTGATTCTGGTCGCATGATTTGCCGCCGCCATTCCGGCTCCGCTGGGGGTGCTTCCTCCCGGATGAGCGCCAGCGAGGCCTCATCCAAAACCAATTGCGAGGCACCGGCATCGCGGTTCCAAACCCACTGTGTCAGCTCACCGGCCTCTCCCGGTTGCACTGATTCCATCCGCAGGTGTTTAAAGGGGCCAATGGCCCCGGTTCCCCGGTAGGCGTCGCCCCAGATGAGCGACCACCGGGTGGCTTGCACGCTATGCCACTCACCATCGATTATCCGGGCATTATAAATCTGACGTAAGCATGCCATAAACAGCAACAAATAACACGCGCGTAGGCCAGCGGTTTTCTTGATTAATGAATACAACATTTTTGGGTGCGTGGGGTTCAATTGAGTTTTTTATCTTCTGTAGTGAGAGGGTCTTGAGCGGGCGTAACTCCGTGAAGCCCCTTTATCCCTCGATCCGAACAGGCTTTCAGCACACAACGGCTCTATCCTGGCATTTATGCACAATTTTCAGTTATCGCTATTTTCATTTAAAGTTACCCGATTTTGTATCCATTCTCCTTCCGTAGGGGTGTTCGCTTGCGACACCCGCCCTTCGGTGAACTCAGGGCCTTGAGTCTTGTCGAAACGGCGAACGTTCGGGGGCGTTTCGGGATTCCTACCATCACCCAAGCGCTCGCGGGCTTCCCACAGGAAAGCCCCTACATGGGATGCCGCTTTCTTCCCAGTTTTTTTCGGAAGCCAGACTTGTGTATAAATGCCAGGATGAATCTCCCCGACTACGGCCGCAGGCAAAGCATGTTCTATTTCAAGGCTGCGTTTCATCGTTGCATCCAAGCTCTTTCAGACCGCTTGCTTCAAAAGAATTTACGAATGCTCTAACTGGAACGCGCAGACATCCGTCGCAAAAACCACTTTTCAGCTTCCACCAGCAAGAGCACAATCACACCCACCGCGACGATACGCAGCCAAGCTGCAGCGGGCAGCCCCTCGGTGCCCATCAGTGTCTGCATGAATCCGGCGTAGGTGAATAGACCCTGGAAGATCAGCAGCAGCCCCACGGTGAGCCAGGCGATTCGGTTGGTAAACAGACCTTGCGCCAGAATGCCATCCCGCAACGAGCGGCAGTTAAATAGGTAGAAAATCTGCCCGGCCACCAGCGTATTCACCGCCATGGTGGTGGCGAGCTCACTGGAAGCGCCCAGGTCAACCATCTGATTGTAGAAGGTAATCGAGAAGCCGGCGATCAGCGCGGACACGAAACTGATGCGCCAGAAGAAATGTCGGTTGAGAATTCCGGCGCCAGGGTCGCGCGGTGGGCGGCTCATCACTCCTTTCTCAGGCGGCTCAAAAGTAAAAGCCAATGCCAGTGTCACCGCGGTCACCATGTTTACCCACAGGATCTGCACTGGTGTGATCGGCATCTCCGCCATGCCAAAAAGTATCGCTGCCATAATGACCAGAGCCTGCGCGCCATTGGTCGGCAGGATGAAGAGAATTGCCTTGCGCAGGTTGTCGTAAATGGTGCGCCCCTCGCGAATGGCGGCCGCAATTGTGGCGAAATTGTCGTCCGCCAAGACCATTTCGGAGGCGTCTTTAGTCACCTCCGTGCCCTTTACCCCCATCGCAATGCCGACGTCCGAGCGCTTCAATGCCGGCGCATCGTTGACGCCATCACCCGTCATGGCGGTGATTTCGCCGGAGGCCTGAAGTGCTTCAACCAGCCGGAGCTTGTTCTCCGGCGAGGTGCGGGCAAACACATCGCACTCGCTGGCCGCTTTGGCCAGTGCCTCGGGATCCATCTGGTCCAGATCCCTGCCTGTCAGAGGCTTGTCCCAGACTTTGAGTCCGAGTTCGCGGGCGATTGCGGAGGCGGTCTTGGCGTGGTCGCCAGTGATCATCTTCACCCGAATACCGGCCGACCGGCAGTCGGCGACTGCCTGGATCGCTTCCGGTCGGGGCGGATCCATCATTCCAATCAAACCCAGAAAGACCAACCCTTCACTCAGGTCCTGGTGATCGATGGTCTCGGTTGCATCAGCAGCCGGCTTGTAAGCAGCAGCCAGCACCCGCTCCCCCTTCCCGGCGATCGTATCAATGGCAGATCGCCAGTAATCCCGATCCACCTCCTGACGTCCCTCCGGGGTCCACTGTTCGACACAACGCTCGAGTAACGCCTCCGGGGCTCCTTTGACCCAGATCATGCGTGAGCCTTTTTCCCCGATAGCCGCATCTGTCACCCGATTCAGCGTGGCCATATACTTGTGCTCACTTTCAAAGGGGATGGTGTCGAGGCGCTCGCCACTGGCGGATTCTTTAAACGCTTTGCGCGCCAGAGTCCGCAGCCCACCTTCGGTCGGGTCGCCACGGACTAGCCACTGCCCATCTTTTTCGTAAAGCGTGGCGTCGTTGCAGAGATCGATACAGGTGATTAACTCCCGCAACCCAGCCACCACGCCGGGCTCGACCTCGCGCTCATCCTCGTCCATGATGGAGCCTTCCGGCAGATAGCCCGAACCACTTACGCGATAGCGTGAGCCGCACAGTTCGATGGATTGCGCGGTCATCTCGTTGCGGGTAAGTGTGCCCGTCTTGTCCGAACAGATCACGGTTACCGAACCGAGGGTTTCCACTGAAGGCAGCCGCCGAATAATCGCCTTTTTGCGAGCCATGCGCTGGACGCCCAGGGCGAGCGTCACTGTCATAATGGCTGGCAGGCCCTCGGGAATCGCCGCGACCGCCAGCCCAATGATCGCCAACAAAAGCTCCGACAAGGCGTAGTCACGAAAGAAGAAGCCGATCAGGAAAAAAGTCACTGCCAGACCGAGAATGATCCCGGAAAGCACTTTCCCGAAATGATTCACTTGCCGGATAAGCGGGGTCTGCACGCTCTGCACTTCGTGCATCATCTCACTGATTTTGCCAATTTCGGTTTGCGAACCAGTCGCCGCCACCACACCGGTGCCCCGGCCCGACGTCACCATCGTTCCCGAAAAAGCCATGTTCGTCCGGTCCCCCAGCGAGCTGTGCGCCTCAATCAGCGAGGTGCACTTTTCCACTGGCACGGATTCACCAGTCAAAGGCGACTCTTCGATTTTGAGATTCCTTACATGCAGCAGACGCAAATCGGCCGGAACCTTATCACCGCTCTCCAGATAGACCACGTCACCCGGCACCAACTCCTCGGCATCGATCTCCTTGCGTTCGCCATCCCGCGCGACCAGGGCCTTGAGCGACAGCATGTTGCGGATCGCATCCAGGGCCTGCTCTGCCTTGCCCTCTTGAATAAAGCCGATCACCGCATTGACGATCACCACCGCCAGGATCACCGCCGTGTCGATCCAGTGCTGCATGGCCGCAGTCACAAAAGCCGCCAAGATCAAAATATAGATCAGGACATTATGAAATTGCAGGAGAAAGCGGACTATCGCGGATTGCTTTTTTCCCTCCGGCAGACGGTTTTTCCCGTAGCGTTCGAGCCGCGAATCCACCTCTTCGCTGCTAAGACCCTGGCTCGAGCTGTCGAGGGCACGCAATACGGCATCCGCCTCTTCAGCGTGCCAGTTGTTGCTGGTCGGATCTTGCTTTACCTCGGATGATTCGGATGGTTGCTCGCTCATACTTATCGCTTTCTGTTGCAAAGAATAACTTCAATAGCCTTAGGGCGGTAACGTAGTAGGCCCCAAAATTGCCGCAATCCAAATCGGTAAAAATCGGCGTTCAGGTTCCGCTCGGCGCGGGGAATCCCCCCGCATTTTCCTCTGCAAACGAGCTACGTACCCGCCTCTAGTAGGGGCTTTCCTGTGGGAAGCCCGCGAGCGCGCGGAAGATGCTAGCGGGACTTCGAGACGCCCTCGAACCTTCGCCGTTTCGACAAGACTCAAGGCCCTGAGTTCACCGAAGGGCGGGTGCTGCTGCCGTATAAGCAAATTTGGTTGCTCGGGGGCTTTAATCAAGATTTACTTATTGGTTATGCCCTATCTTTACACATCCGATGCTTATTCGCCGAGCGAGATTGCCCGGCGCGTTGAACAGGTTGGAGTGCTCAAGGCAAAGGCGCGGGTGGTGAAAACGGCTATGCTGGGTATTCTCGCGGGTGGTTTTATTGGTCTAGGTGCACTTTTTTACACCTTCATCATGGCCGATAGCAGTTTGTCGCCTGCAACGGCTGCCATGCTTGGCGGTGTCTTCTTTGGCTCGGGTTATATCATTGCCATTTTGGCTGGGTCTGAGGTTTTTACCAGTAACAACTTGTTGGCGATGGCATTGGCAGCGCGTAAGATCACCTGCTTCCAGCTGATGCGTAATTGGGGGATTGTTCTGATCGCCAACTTTATCGGTGCCATGTGTTTGATCCTTTTGTTCATGCTTTCCGGCTTGATGAGCTCAATGGATGGCGCTGTTGGCGAAGCAGCTTACCGGATGGGGGCGGCCAAGGCCGAATGCACCTTCATTGAGATGTTTGCGCGGGCGGTGTTGGGTAATCAATTTGTGTGCATAGCCGTTTGGATTTCACTCGGCGGTCGCAGCGTGACCGACAAGGTGATCGGCATGTTGTTTCCGCTGACAGCCTTGGGAGCCTTGTCATTGGAGCACGTTGTTGCCAGTCTTTATTACTTACCCCGTTCGTTGCTGATCGAATGGTTTTATCCGCAGTATGTTTGTCCCGATCTTCCAGTGCTTACGCTGGCTATGATTGGTGAGCACTTGCTCGCGGTAACGCTTGGGAACATCATAGGCGGCAGTCTTATGGTCGCCTTGTTTTATCATATCATCTATCGCCGTCATCCTGAGGACCCCGATGACGATCATCCATGGGATAATGAGGATGCTGATGCTTGAAAAGGGCCAAAGGGGTCAAACGTGAATGGCACATATTTGATTTTTATGATACAATGCGGATCAGATTAGTTACTCTCGAAGGATGCCCCATATTCAGCCGCCTGGCGATCCAAATATTTCCGACGGTTGTATTCGCCCGCGGGTCCCGGGCGATTTTCGCCTTCCAGTCGGCTCCCTTGCGATCATTCGCTGAAAATTTCCAGCCACACCGATCCACGGCTTCGAACAAACAGCTTTCAAAGGCTTCACCTGTTTTGTGGTGCAAAAAAA
>PXBU01000434.1 GCA_003566795.1 Puniceicoccaceae bacterium
GATGGCGAAGCAATCCTGTCATCCCGACCACTGCGATAGCGGTGGGCGCTGGATGCCAGAGATTTGAAGCTGCGAACAAGCAGGTTTAACGCAGCGTTTTCAGGAACGAATGTTCCGCCCGAAAAACATTGCAGCCCTCAGCGGCCGAATCCGGGGGCACCCCGTTCCCAGTCGGCGGGACGACTCCACGGCACCGACTGTTCGTCGGGGGAGCTATTAAAGCACCCGCTCAGTCCGAGCATCGAAAGTGACAGGAAAATAGCTAGGAAAACACGGATCATAGGAGCGGGTGTTGAGGACTAGAGCAGCAGTTGGACGGTGCTGCCGGCAGTCAATTTTTCAGTTCCAGTGCTCCCTGGCAGGATGTTGGCTATGGCGTAACCGTCTTCGACCCTCTCGATCTGGACTCTACCGACCGATCTCATATTTTGGACCAAAGTGATGGTTTGGCCGCTGGAGAAGTCCACATCCGGCGTTTTGTTGAGCAAGATAAGTCCGTCGGCCGCCCGGATCGAATTGACCGTGGTGTGCAGCTTTAGGCGTTGGATTGGCTGACCTGAGAGCGGCGATGCGATAGAAGTATCGATGGCTTTGATATTGCTTCGTGTGCTGCTGGTCGCCTCTCTTTGCGCCGCAGCTGCATCAGCGATCAAGGTTTGGGATTCCAGTTGACGTTCGATTTCCCGCTTACTGTCTTCGAGCTCGGCAATCCGCGTCTGCAGTTGCGGAACGGCATCTGCCTCACGTTGAGCGGAGGCCAGTTGCTCACGGGCGGAGGAGAGATCGCTACGCAAGGAGGCAGCGGCCTCATTCAGACCGGAAATTTCGTTGCGAGCCTGGCTCAGCTGCCCGCTGGTGCGCTCGAGATTTTGCTGGGTGTCGGCCAGTTCGGTGCGCACGTCGCTGAGGGTATCTCTGGTCCGGGCATGTGCATCCTGCTCGGTTTTCAGCTCTGACTCGGTTCTCTCGAGCGTGCTATGGGTCTCGCTCAGTTCGTCTTGGGTGGAGGCCAAAACGCCTTGGGTATGCACGAGTCGATCATTTTTATCGGCAAGTTTACCTTGGCTGATGAAAAAGAGAGTGGTCGCGGCAATTGCAGCGACAATCGCGACGATGCGCAGGATCAGGGATAGGTTTTTCATTTGTGGTATGAGCGATGTCTTATTTAAAGTAAAAAAGCGACTGTGGAGTTGCGTTCAGATCTTCTGTGGTAACTAGGGAGGTGTTGCAAGCCAGATGATTCAACAATTTAAATATGATTTCGGTGTGAGACTCAAGTTTCAAGTGTTGTCCGATCTTAACAGCATCCATTGCTGTCCCGGCATGCTCTCGAAGCAAGGAAATAATTCTACCTTTAAGTTCCAGCACTTCGCTGGCCGCTTGCTTGCCAGCCTCAACTCCGGGCTGATGATAGGCATTAATATGAACCAGTGAGGCGTAGAAGCCAACCGCGCGCTCAAACAATGCGATCAACTGCCCAACGGCCTCGGGTGTGACCTCTTTAATGGTGATCGTGATGGATTGGCGCCCGTTTTCGTAGAGTGCTTCGCGTGTGCCGAGGTAGAAGCCATGCAGGAAATCGCCGCTAGTAACGCCATTTTCGACTTCGAGTGAGGTTCCTGCCCGATCCTTGAGCACCTCGATAAAGGTAACGAAAAAATTATCGACCCCTTCGCGGAGCTGCTGGACGTAGGCATGCTGGTCGGTCGAACCTTTGTTACCGTAAACCGCGATCCCTTGATTGACGGTCTGGCCGTCGAGGTCGCGCTCCTTGCCGAGCGACTCCATCACCAGCTGCTGCAGATACTTGGAAAAAAGCATCAACCGGTCCTTATACGGCAGGACGACCATGTCTTTGGCACCCTTGCCGTCGGTCGCGAAATACCACATCAGTGCCAGCAGGGCGGCCGGGTTTTTTGCCGTCTCGGTGCTACGGGTGGCTGCATCCATCGCGGCGGCACCAGCGAGAATGCGGTCGATGTCCAGGCCCTGCAGTGCGGCGGGAAGGAGCCCCACTGCGGCGAGCTCTGAGGTGCGCCCGCCCACCCAGTCCCACATTGGGAGGCGGCGCAGCCAGGCATCTTTATCTGCGACCTGGTCGAGCTTGGAGCCGGCTCCCGTGATGGCGATCGCATGTTGGGCGAATTCAAGGCCCGCTGCTGCGTAGGCGGCTTGGGCCTCCAGCATGCCGTTGCGTGTCTCCGGAGTGCCGCCGGATTTTGAGATCACAACGGCGAGTGTTTGGCCGAGCTGACCTTCAAGCGCTTCCAGCGTGCGGTCGATGCCATCGGGGTCGGTGTTGTCGAAAAAGTAGAGCTTCAGCTTATCGCCCCGGGGGCTACCCAGTGCGTCAGCCACGAACTGCGGACCCAGCGCGGATCCGCCGATGCCGATGACCAGGCAGTTCTTGAAGGGACCGCTTGCGCCGCTGAGTTCACCGGAGTGGACCTCGGCGGCGATCTGTTTAATGCCGGTCAGGCACTCCTGTATCGCGGCGCTCAGTTCCGGTGTGGGGGCCAGTGCCGAATTGCGCAGCCAGTAATGGCCAACCATGCGGTTCTCATCCGGGTTGGCAATCGCGCCCGATTCCAGTGCCGACATGGCTTGATAGGCCGCTTGCATCTGCGGCTCCATCTCGCCGAGGAAATTTTCGCCGAAGTCGATCCGGCTAATATCCAGCGCGAAATCAAGCTCCGGCAGTGCAAGGTAATGTTTGGTGAATTTTTCCCAGGACATGTTGTTTATGGACGGTCTATTGAAGGGGCGGATGCGCCGCAAAACCGTAGTCAAAGCAGTTGTGGGGGGATGCGTCAATACCCGCTGAAAAGAATCAGGCTGGGCGCCTATCCTCCTTGGCGCAACAGGCGCAGACTGTTGAAGCAGACAAGAACGGTGCTGCCGATTCCCACGCCATGCCAGGGGCTAAAATCCTCGACTGGCAGAGCCGCCAGACCCTGGTCTTCGGCATGGGCTAGTTTGCAAGGACATGAGCATGTAGCGATGGCACGATAGTGCCGTCTTTTCGACCCTTGATTAAACCGTCGTTAGAACTTGCTCTAGCGAGATGAAAAACTTATTTATTGGATTTCTAATTTAGACACCCTGCATAGCTTATGAAATACAACGTAATTTTACTTTCCCTGCTGGCACTCGCAACGACCGCCTGCCAGACGACTGGCGACCGTCCCGCAGAAGAGACTGCTGACGCGACGATCAGTAAAGCCGAGCTCAGCGCTTTCAAGTGGGCGCTCACGGAACTCAACGGCGAGCCGATCGAGAAGGGGGAAAGCGGACAAGTGCCTTACCTGATTTTCCGCAGCGAGGCGGGACGAATCGCCGGGTCTGGCGGCTGTAACCGCTTGATGGGTGCTTACGAATTGAACGACGCGGGCGAATTGCGGCTCGGCCAAATTGCATCGACCATGATGGCCTGCGATAATCTGCAGCAGGAGATCGCGTTCCTGCAGGTGCTGGACCAGCACCACAACTGGCAGCTCTCCGGACCAAGCCTTCAGCTCAGCGATGACCAAGGCACCCGGCTCGCCCTGTTTGAAGCCGCTCCGCTACCGGAGGAGAACTGAGAGGGATGAGATCTGAGACCTGAGACCTGGTGGAGGGCGGAGAGCTGAGACTTGAGACTTGAGGGAGGGGTGAAACCTGACGTAGGGCGGGGGAGCACAGAAAACTTGCGTAGTGCGCCGCTTCAGCAAGCACTCCGAGTGTGTGCGGTGAACTATGCATGCAAGCCAGCGAGCGTAGCCGAAAGTGGCGGTGCTGGTTGTTTTGTGAAACGGGTGTGCCGCTTGCCCGCTGCGGAGCGCTTGCTGAAGCGGCGCGCTACGACCTCCTCAGGTCTCAAGTCTCCGCCTTCATCCTCCTTCACCATTCACCACCCAGCGCGAGATACAGCTTGATTCGTTGGTCGAGCTGCAAGCGGTCGATGTGGATGGTTTGGCTTTTACGGGCGGCGACGCGTTGCTGCACCGTGAGGACATCGAGCAGGGGCGCCTCGCCTTCCTGATGTCGTAATTCAGCGATGCGGAGTGCGCGCGCGGCTTCCACGGCGGCAATTTCCAATTGAGCCGAGCGTTTACGCAGCGAATCACCGGCATCCAGCAACGTTTCCACCTCGCCAAATGCGGTGAGTGCGGCCTGGGCGTAGTTGGCGAGTGCCTCCTGCTGCGTGGCGGTGGCTGCGGCGAGGTCCGCCTGGCGCAGACCACCGTCGATCAGCGGTGCCAGCAGGTTACCCGCCGCCTGCCAGGCTAGATTGTCGGGGCGCAGGAGATTTGCGAGATCGGTTGATCCTGACCCGAGATTGCCGGTCAAGCTGAGCGAGGGCAAACGCGCTGCTCGGGCCTGGGCAGTGGCCTCAAAGGCAGCGGCTACCTGGCGCTCCGCCACGATGATGTCAGGCCGCCGCTCCAGCAGCTCCGAGGGTATGCCCGGCGGTGGGCTCGGCGGCAGGTCCGGAAGTGCTGCGGCAATCTCCAAATCCGCGCCGGGGTAGCGGCCCAGCAGCAATTCGAGCGCCCGCAAGGCATCCCGGCTCGCCTGCCGCACTTCCTCCAGCTGCGCCCGTGCATGAGCAAGGTCGGAGCGGGTGAGGGACAGGTCCTGCGCGTCGACGACCTCGTTCTCGTATTGCACTTGGACGATGCGGGCGAGCCGCTCCAGCGTGACAATGTTCTCCTCGGAAAGCTGGCTTTGCAGCCGGGCTTCAAGCGCAATGAAATAAGCCTGCGCGGTGGCCGCTGCGATGGCGTGGCGGGCATAGGCAAACTGCGCCGCAGCGGCCTCGGCTTGCGCGGTCGCACCGCGCCGACCGGCAGCCAACTTGCCCCAAATGTCGACTTCCCAGCTGACCTGTGCGCCGATGGTAAATTCCTCGAAGCGCTGCCCGCTATCCACTAGGCCGGAGGCACCGCCGGCGCCCGCTACCGCCAGGCTGGGTCGCATGACGGCACCTGCCTTGTTGGCTAGGGCCCGCGCCCGCTCGACGCGTGCCGCGGCGGCCTGCAAGTCGCGGTTGCGCTCCAGGGCCTCCGCGACGAGCGACTTGAGCTGCTCGCTGTGAAAGCTCTCCAACCAATCGACGGTCGAGGCCTCGCTCGCATGGTCCGCCCGAAAACGGTCGGGCATGTCGGGGCGGGTGGCATCCATGCCACTGGCCTGACGCTCCGCGACCCCGGAGCGGGTCTCCACCGACGAGCAAGCGGCCGCC
>PXBU01000010.1 GCA_003566795.1 Puniceicoccaceae bacterium
AGGAGGTGGCCGCTCCGAGTTGCTGGCGAAGGCGGTCGGGCTGCGGGGACAGCGAACTCCCCGTGTGGTCGATGCGACTGCCGGCCTGGGGGTGGATGCCTTCGTGCTCGCGAGTCTGGGTGGCTCGCTCACCCTGCTGGAGCGGGTGCCTGCGGTGACGGCGCTCTTGCGGGACGGCCTGGAGCGTTCGCGTGATTATGCGTCGCAGCATGATGCGGCATTAAGCGATATTCTGAGCCGAATGCAGCTGGTCGATATGGACGCGATCGATTATTTCAACGGTCTGGCAGAGGCCGATTCGCCGGAGGTGATCTACCTCGATCCGATGTTTCCCGAGCGCAAAAAGTCGGCGGCAGTGAAAAAGGAAATGCAGCTCTTCCATAAGTTGATCGGGCCGGACGAAGATGCGGATCAATTGTTTCAGACCGCCCTGCGATGCGCCAGCGAGCGCGTCGTGGTCAAGCGCCCGCGCCTCGCGTCGCCGCTCATGGCCCGCCCGCCCAGTCACGTGATCGAAGGCAAGCGCAACCGCTACGATGTGTATTTGACAGGAATTTCTCCTGCGTAGTTGACCTTCCAATAGTTTTTGTTGCGCTACGCCACATGGATCCAAATTACGAAAAACTGGCCGCCGTCTTGACGGGGCATTCCACTAATTTGCAAGCAGATGAGCGCGTCTTGATTGATGCCTTTGATATTCCGGATGCGATGGTGATCGCACTGGTCCGGGCCGCGCGGGCACGGGGTGCCGTGCCTTTTGTGAACATCCAGCACGCCCGCATCGGGCGCGAGTTGGTGGACCAGGTTGTGCCGGGCCAGTTTGAGGCCAAGGCCAGCTGGGATCTGGCACAGATGGAGCAGATGGATGCTTACATCGCCGTGCGTGGCTCGTACAATATCTACGAAACATCCGACTTGGACTCGGCGAAATTGACACAGGTCATGCGTGCGATGAAGCCGGTCCTCGACCACCGGGTCAACCAGACCAAGTGGGTCGTCCTGCGCTGGCCGACCCCGGCGATGGCCCAGCAGGCGATGCAGAGCACCGAAAGCTTCGAGGAATTTTTCTTCCGCGTCTGCACGATGGACTACTCCCGCATGACCGAGGGCATGGAGGCCCTGGTCGCGCTGATGAATCAAACCGACCGCGTCGAGTTGACGGGGCCGAATACCGATCTCCGCTTTTCGATCAAGGGCATCGGTGCCATCGCCTCCGGTGGTGGGCACAATATCCCGGACGGTGAGGTCTTTACCTGCCCGGTGATTGACTCCGTCGAAGGCGAGATTACCTACAACGCGCCCTCCATCTACCAGGGGGTCTCTTTCGACAACGTCCATCTGAAATTCAAGCAGGGCAAAATCGTCCACGCCGAAAGCAACAACACGCAGCGCCTCAACGAGATTCTGGATTCCGACGAAGGGGCCCGCTACATCGGCGAGTTCGCCATTGGCTTTAATCCCCACATCCTCGAACCCATGCGTGACATCCTCTTCGACGAGAAGATGGCCGGCTCCTTCCACTTCACTCCCGGCCAGGCCTACGAACAAGCCGATAACGGCAACCGCTCCCAGGTCCACTGGGATCTCGTCCAGATCCAGCGGCCCGAATACGGCGGCGGCGAAATCCGCTTCGACGGGGAACTCATCCGCAAGGACGGCCTCTTCGTCAAGCCGGGCCTGGATAAGCTGAACCCCGAGTACCTGCTCGCGGACTAGTGCCTGGTCTTTCACCCGACCCTCCACGATCCAAATGCGTTATTTCCACAAACACCTCCTACTCGCCGTCCTGTGCCTGCTCGCCCCCCTGGCGGCCCTCTCCGGAGCGGCTAAAATCAACGTGGTGGCGTGGAATTTAGAATGGTTCCCCGGCCAATCCTTCCACCCGGCTCCGGAAGAAAATGCCCAGGCGCACATCGAGATCGTGCAGCAGCAAATCGAGGCAATAAATCCGGATGTATTGCTGGCATCGGAGGTTCGCAATTGGAAATACTTCGAGCAAGCGGTGGCACGGGTGCCCGAACTCAAGGTCGCGAATGTATCGCACTTCGTGGATAACGAATTTGGCGTGCTCTGGCGCCAGCAGTTGGCCATCGCCAGCAAGCTGCCCGTCATTGCGGCATGGGCCGAAGCCTGGCAGCCGACCATCGGCTCTCTCGGGCGCGGCTTCTCCTTCGCCGCGATTGAGGTGCCCGGCTCTGACGACGAAGTGATCCTATTTTACGCCCTGCATCTGAAGAGCAACCGCGCCTTCAACGAACAGCAGACGCAGACGAACTATCGATTACGCGATGAGTCCATCGCCCAGTTGCTCGAACACGTCAACCAAATGGAGCGCCTCATGTGGAAAGACCAAATCGCCGGCATCATTGTGGGAGGCGACATCAATACCAACGAGGACGGCCAATTTGGTGACAATGTCGTCGATTTACTCGTCGAAGCCGGCTTTTCCAACACCTGGGCCAATACGCCCAGAGAAAAGCGCTACACCTGGCGGGGCAGCGATCGATTCGAGCCCACCACCTTCGACTATATCTTTGTCAAAGGCGAGCGTCTCGAATTCGGCGATGCCGAAATGCTTGAAGTGCCCGCCGAGGCCAGCGATCATCACGCCGTGAAGCTCGAAATTACGGTGCATTGATGCATTATTGAAAAATCCCCCTTGCCAGCAGGCGCAGCTCATTACTTGCTGGAGACATCATATGGAGCAAGGTTATCAGGTTATCGCCCGCCGCTGGCGTCCGAAGCAGTTCGACGAACTGGTCGGGCAAGACCACATCGTCCGCACCCTGCGCAATGCGATCGAGACCAAGCGCATCGCCCATGCCTACCTCTTTGTCGGCCCCCGTGGCACCGGTAAGACCAGCACCGCCCGCCTCTTTGCCAAGGCCCTCAACGCCGAGGGCGGCCCGAGTGTGAACCCGGATAATGACTCGCCCACCAGTCAATCCATTATGGGCGGTTCCTGCATGGATGTGATCGAGATCGACGGCGCCTCCAACAACAGCGTCGAGCAAGTGCGCAGCCTGCGCGAGGAGTGCCAATACGCGCCCTCGCAGTGCACCTACAAAATTTACATTATCGACGAGGTGCATATGCTGTCCACCCAGGCGTTTAACGCACTGCTCAAGACGCTCGAAGAGCCGCCGGCTCACGTCAAATTCTTCTTCGCCACCACCGAGGCGCACAAGGTCCTGCCCACCATTGTCTCCCGCTGCCAGCGCTTTGAATTTCGCCCCATCTCCGACGCGGTGATCGCCGAGAAACTTTCCCTGATCGCGCAAGCCGAAGGTATCGAGGTCGACGAGCCCTCCCTCAAGGCCATCGCCCTGCTGGCCAACGGCGGCATGCGCGATGCCCAGTCGATCCTGGATCAAATGATCTCCTTTTGTGGCAGCAAGATACAGGAAAGTGATGTGCTGGATGTTTACGGGCTCGTCTCTGCCGAGCGCATCGCGCAGCTGGCCCGGGCCATTGGCTCGCTGGATTTTTCGGGCATTATCGCGATGGTGGATGCCTTTGTGGAGGAAGGGCGCGATCTCTACCGCGTGCTGCTCAACCTGCAGGCCTACTGCCGGGAAGCCCTGCTCGATGCCATTCAGCACAAGGGGAGCACCGAAAAACTTGGCCCCGCGCTCAGCACGGAGTCGGTCATGCGCTTGCTCGATGCCTTGCATCGCGGCGAGGCCTCCGTGCAAAAGGGCCTCTCGGAAAAGGTGAACTTTGAAGTGGTCTTACTCAAGGCCGCCGAGGAGTCGCGTGCCCGGGCCATCGACAGCCTGATCAAACAGGTGGCCGCAGCTGGTGGCGATAGTGCTGAAAAAAAAAAGACCTAGCCCCGCCTCCACCTGAAGCGGGCAGGGCGCAACCACCGCGAGAGGAGCGATTGAAGCCACCGCCCGCCGAGACGGCGACTCCGGCGACTCCGGACGACAACAGCCCGGCCGCAGCACTGCCCACCAGCAGCGATTCAAGCGCGGCGGACGATCCAGACCCGCTCGCTGTCAGCGAAGCGGTCTCTTCGCCCGCGGAGTCCGCCCCAAACGGAAACGTGGCAAAGATACCGCCCTCGCTCACGCTGGAAGAAGCCGCCGCCCGCATCGACCCGCAAGTGATGCAGGCCTTGGCAGACAAGTTCAACGGCAGCCTGGCCGAAGTCCGCGCCACCGATGATAAAGATCAATTCCTCTGATGTCCCAAATTTTAAGTTGACGCGGCGCATTTCATTTTCATCGTCGTCGTTTCTTCGTTTGAGGGGCATTAGCTCAGTTGGTAGAGCGCTTGCATGGCATGCAAGAGGTCAGGAGTTCGACTCTCCTATGCTCCACCATCTATTTTAATGGTAATAGATGGTTTTCATTGGCTTAGGGAATTTTTCGAGAATTGGGCGAGTCTCATGCAGTCTCAATAAAAACCACCAAATCTCACTAAACCCCCCGATTTTGGGCAACTTTTTGGGCAACCGTTTTGGGATTTTGAGCCGGTTTTTATGCACTGGACGAGTGGATTTATTCGTTTCAACTTGGAAGTAGCATGGCTAAGGCTAAGAAAAACGACCCCGGGAATGAAATTTTTGTTCGTCGCGAGGACTTCGACCGGTATTTTTCCAAACCCATTCCCTAGGCGACATTCTTCCGCTGGGTAGATCAGGGTAAGGTGAAGAAGGCCCGCGATCTGGATGGATGGTATAAGCTGAACGCGACCTTGATGCATCAGGGCTTGGATCCGGTCGATGCGAGTGAGTTGAGGAAGCAGCGTGAAGGCGTGGATAAGCGCTTAAAGAGTCGGCAGCTTCTTTATCTGGCCGCGAAAGCAGCTGACCCGTTTTACGGGCAACAGCTCCCGAAGTATTTCGAGGAGCCGGAGACTCTCACCGAGAAAGAGGTCGAGATGATCGAGGACTTGAAGGGGCAGATATTAAGGTCCGCTGAGTTTGTGAGTGGTCATCCCATGGAGCTATCCGCATACCGGCTCGGGCTGTTGTCAGCTCTGGAACATTCTGCTTACCTCGATTCGCTGGAGGACGATTGATACAGGTGTATTTAATTGCTCCCGCAACCACGTTAAGCCCAAAATACGTTCCAGAAAACTTAACAGATTTTAAACCAACACCTTCCGCCAAATTTACACCATCGCCTCCCAACCCCCATCCTCAAGGGATCCTCGGTAAAATGGCCCTCTGGAACCGGCCCATTCCCCCACGCGAAAAGTCAGTTTC
>PXBU01000261.1 GCA_003566795.1 Puniceicoccaceae bacterium
CGTTTTTTAACGCGCATAACATCACGCATCCGATCCTGTTAATTCACGGGGTGGAGGACAACAACTCCGGCACCTTCCCGATGCAGAGCGAGCGCCTGTTTCAGGCACTGCAAGGGCTGGGCGGCACGGCCCGCCTGGTCATGCTCCCCCACGAGAGCCACGGCTACCGCGCCCGCGAGTCAGTCCTGCACATGCTCTGGGAAACCCTCACCTGGCTGGATACCTATGTGAAGCACGCCGACTCGGAGAGTGAGTAGGAGTGCAATCAACAGCGAGAGGTATCAAAACGCTTCATAATCCTGCTCCTGCTCGTAATCGTAATCGTAATCGCCCGCACCCGGACCGTCGAGGCCATCGCCTGAACGGCGATGGTGCCATGCGCCAGCGCAGACACCACTGAGCGGTAAGGGTCGTGTCGAGCGCTGTGCCCGGTGGGAGCGCACTTCCTCCTACCAGACCGTTCCCGCCTGACGCGAATTTACATCGGCGTGCTTGCCTTCCCGCTAGAAGTTTCCATGCTGAGGGGTCTAATGTTACGACCCCTGACGACTTTTTCCTTGTTTGCATTTAGCTTTGCTGCGCTGCTTCTCACGGCGCACGGTGAAGCACCCGCCGAGCAAGACGCTCCCGCCAGCGAGGAATCGCCTGCCGGGGAGGAGGCCGTGTCCATTGAATCGGCGTCCGAGGAGACCGCGGCCAGCGAGCCAGCGTCGGAGGAGGCTCAAGACTCGGATAAAAAGGAACCCGCCACCTGGCAACCGCCGCAAGGAGCCCCCGGAAACGGTCCGGTCGACGTTTACGTCATCCCGATTACCGAGGTGATTGGTAAGCCGAATTTGTATATCCTGCGCCGGGGCCTGAAAGAGGCGATCGAGAAGGATATCGATATGGTGCTGTTGGAAATGGATACCCCGGGTGGCCGCGTCGATGTGACGATCGAGATGATGGAGATGTTGGCCCGGTTCGACGGGATTACGGCGACCTATGTCAATGACGAGGCCATTTCGGCGGGCTCGTTCATTACGGCCTCCACTCAGGAAATTTATTTCGCCCCGTCGGGTAAAATCGGTGCCTCGGCGGTAATTATGGGCGGGGGGCAGGAAGTGCCGGAGACGGCCCGGCTGAAGATCGAGAGTTACCTGCGGGCCAGTATCCGGGCGATTACCGAGGAGTATCCTTACCGTGCGGATGTCGTCCGTGCCATGCTGGATGCGAATTTTGAGTTGGTGATTGATGGGGAAGTCATCAAGCCGGCGGGCGAGCTGCTCACGCTGACCGCGAGCGAGGCAGTGCGAAAATACGGCGACCCGCCGATGCCGCTGCTCGGCCTGGGTATCTATGATTCCATTGAGGAGTTGTTGGATGCCCGCTTCGGTCCGGGGAACTATGTGATCAAGGACTTTGAGGTGACTTACTCCGAGCGGATCGCAAAATGGATGGCGACCTTTGCTCCGGCTTTGCTTGGTATCGGCATGCTCCTGCTATTCCTGGAGTTTAAGACGCCTGGCTTTGGTGTTTTTGGCATCGCTGGCATTTGTCTGATATTGGTGTTCTTTATCAGTCAGCACATCGCCGGTTTGGCGGGGAACGAGGCGATCCTCATCTTTGCGCTCGGAGTGATTTTGGTGCTGGTGGAGCTGTTCTTCTTTCCCGGTCTGCTGGTGTTTGCGCTGAGCGGCCTCGCGCTGATCGTGGCCTCGCTACTGTGGTCGATGGTGGACATCTGGCCGGATGAGCCGATTCGGATTTCGCCGGAGTTCTTCGCCGAGCCGATGGTCAATGTCGTATTCGCGATGAGTATCGCCCTGGCCGGTGCCTTGATCTTCGGTCGATTCTTTAAGGGTTCCTGGTTTGCGCGGGCGCTGGTGCTGGAGGGTTCTGCCGGTGGCAGTGGGCAGGTGATCCGTGCCGAGCGCGAGTCCTCGCAGCCACAGCCCGGCAGCGAGGGGATCGCCGTTTCAGATCTGTATCCCAGTGGCCGGGTCGAGATCGATGGGCAACGCTATGAGGCCCGCAGTGCGCTGGGCCCGATTGACTATGGTAGCCGTATTCGGGTGAAGTCCAGTAGTGACTTCAGCCTCGTAGTGGAGGAGGTTGAGTCATGACCTTTATCCTCGCCCTAGTTCTGGCCGCCTTGGTGCTGGTTTTCTTTGAGGTGATCGTGCCCGGCGGGATCCTCGGCCTGTTGGCGCTGCTCTGCATCGTCGGCGCTACCTGGCTCGGCGCGGCCAATTATGGTGCGCTGGGGGGTGCGCTGACCTTTGTCGCTGCGGTGACCGCAGTGGTGCTGCTGGTTTTTATCGAATTTAAGCTGATGAAGAATACTTCTTTCGGGAACCGGTTTCTGCTTGGCTCATCGGTGACTGGGCATTCTAATATCCCTCAGGGTGAAGAAAGTATCATCGGCCGTGAGGCCACCACAATAACTCGCATGAATCCCAGCGGAAAGGTTGCAATCGACGGACGATCCTACGAAGCTCACTCGCTAGATGGTTATATCGACTCCGGGGAAACCGTGGTCGTGGCCAAACGTGATAACTTTAAACTCATCATCAAAAAACTATGACCTCAATCCAACTCCCCCTCGCTCTCGCTGGCTGGCAACTCGGTGCGGCTGCTATTTTCGGCCTCATTCTGCTGATTGTCGGCTTTATTCTGATCACTTTCTTCAGTATCTGGCTGCGTGCTTTGCTGGCGGGTGCGCCCGTCGGCTTTCCGACCCTGGTCGCCATGCGCCTGCGGGGTGTGCCCGCTTCGGTGATCGTCGATGCGCGGATTACGGCGGTCAAGGCAGGCATCGAACTGACTGCGAATGACCTCGAAGCTCACTACCTCGCAGAGGGTAATATTATCCAGACCGTGCAGGCCTTGATTGCCGCGGATAAAGCCAATATCGCACTCGACTGGCAGCGTGCCTGTGCCATCGACCTCGCGACCAAGGGCACGGGTAAGTCCGTGCTCGAAGCCGTCCGCACCTCGATCAATCCGAAAGTGATTAACTGCCCGGATCCCGCTGGCGGTCGCAGCACCATCGACGGTGTGGCCAAGGATGGGATTCAAGTGAAGGCGCGTGCCCGCGTAACGGTGCGCTCCAACCTCGACAACTACGTGGGTAGTGCGCTGGAAGAAACCATTATCGCCCGGGTGGGCGAAGGCATCGTCACGACGATCGGCTCGGCCGACACGTATAAGACCGTGCTCGAATCGCCGGACTCGATCTCGAAGGTGGTCCTCAAACGGGGCCTCGATGTCGGCACCGCTTTCGAAATTCTTTCGATCGACATCGCTGATGTTGACGTCGGCGAAAATATCGGTGCCCAGTTGCAGGAGTCACAGGCTGAGGCGGACAAGAACGTTGCCCAAGCCAAGGCCGAGATGCGCCGCGCGGCGGCTGTTGCGCTGGAGCAGGAAATGAAAGCCCGGGTCGAAGAGATGCAGGCCAAGGTCGTGGAGGCCGAAGCCGAAGTGCCGCTGGCGATTGCCGAGGCCTTCCGTTCCGGCAATCTCGGAATCATGGATTACTACCGCATGAATAACATCAAGTCGGATACTGATATGCGCGACGCTATCTCCAAGGGCGACGAAAAGAAATAATCATCAACAGATGGCGAATCAACGATGGGTGATGAATGATGGAAACTAGTTTGCCATCATTCATCATCCCTGCGCCATCAATTCACCTAAATGGATAACTTCTTCGAGATTCTGATCCCGCTCGCCATTGCGGCGGTGTATTTCTTTGGAAACTTTTTTTCCAAGAAGTCGCAGGAGGAGGAAGAAACGCCGCCGTCCCTGTCGCGGCAAAACGACGCGGGGGACGGTCATGACGATGATGTGGATGCGCTGGAGCGGCAGCGGCGGGTTCAAGAGGAAATCCGGCGCAAAATTATGGAGCGGCGCGGTCAATCAGGCAGTGCACCGCCTCAGGCAGCTCCGGCGGGGCCGGCTTCGTATGGACGTTCGCGTGAGGTGAGTGCTCCCCGCGAGACCCGCGAAGCAAACAAGCATACCCGGGAAGCCGTCCATGAAAATCGCCACGGGCGCTCGCAGGAGTGGGAGACGGCTCGCGATGCCGGCTACCGGATGACTCCTCCGGCTATCCCCAAGGTCGATTCAGCGGATGCCTATGATTCGGGCATGCAGGCTCAACTCCAGCGTATTGAGGCCACCAAACGGCAGGCTGAGAAACTACAAAAACAGGTGGCCAGGCGCCGCAAAACGACCACACCAGAGGAACAGTCGAAGCCCCGGACCGGTGGCTACTTTACCGGAGCCGTCCGGGAAAGTTTGCAGGACCCCGCAGCCGCGCGGGTCGCCTTCGTTTATGGTGAAGTGCTGGGAACACCAATCGCCCTGCGTAAAGGCCCCGGTTCAGTCCCTGGGCTTAGCTAATTCGTTTCGGTCGCGGTATTTTTCGGGGAATTGATTTCGAGCCAGGGTGCTTTGTTCTGCCATGTCCGCTGAAGAGATTTTTGATGTTGTCGACGCGCAGGACCGGGTGTTGCTGACTGAAGCTCGCGCGGTGGTTCATCGGGAGGGGCTGAGACACCGTGCGGTGCATATTTTCGTTTTTAACGCCGCCGGCCAACTCTTCCTGCAGCGCCGCTCGATGAGCAAGGATACCGCACCCGGTAAATGGGTCAGTTCCTGCTCAGGTCATGTGGACAGCGGTGAGGACTACGATGCCGCTGCCCGCCGGGAACTCGGCGAAGAAATCGGCCTCGCCGATCCCGTCGGCATGGAGCGGGTTTTTAAGGAGCCCGCCTGCCGCCCCACCGGCAACGAATTTGTCTGGGTTTACCACTGCCGCTCGGAGGGGCCCTTTGTGCTCGATCCCGCAGAAGTCAGCGAAGGTCAGTGGATTGAACTGGATGCGCTCAACAGCTGGATCGCCGCGCGCCCACGCGACTTCGCCTGGTCTTTCACCCACCTCTGGGCCAAGTATCAGAGCCGGGGGTAGTGGAGTTTTAAACGAGTTCATCATGCCTCAAGCTATTGCACGTAGCCGAACGCCTTCGCGTTTGGTTGTTTCGCAAAAAAGAGGTTCAGCCCACTAGTGCTTCATCAAATAAGCTTCTTCATGCCCTCGACTTTCGAAACTTGTAGCCGAACGCCTTCGCGTTTGGTGGTTGCGCACTTTCCGGGCGGTTCGACCAAAGCCGAAGGGCTTCGGCTACATGAAAAAACTTATTTGATCC
>PXBU01000340.1 GCA_003566795.1 Puniceicoccaceae bacterium
CCATGCAGAAGTAGCCGGTATAGAAGGCAAATTGCAGCCAGGAGGCCTGCGCGGTTGTAATTATAAACACCTGTTCAAAAACCTTCACCAGAGGATTGGTGAAGTCGTTGGCAAAGCCCCAGAGCGAAAAGCAACAGGTAGTCAGGATAAATGCGGCAAGGTAATGACGGGGGACGACGGGGGGCTTTTCTGAGTGTGAGTGAGACATGCTTAAATAGGGTTAAGGATAAGACTCGGAATAGGGGATGAAGAAATCAGACTGAGCGAACCATTGGTTTTTTCGGGGTTTAGTAAACCAAAAATTTCAGGCTTCGTGTGTTCTCGATAGTATCCATTTCGATAATGCCCAGCTGAAGCAACGCTTCAATCTGCGGCAAAAGTCACAGACAATCGGGACAAGGTGTATGCTATCTCTTTACTTTTACGGCTAAAGCTGCACAGATACTGCCATGTCCAAGCTACTAGGAAAATCCATCGTCGGCTTTTCGCGCTCCCAGAGCGACGAGCCATTTACGCAAGCAGTCAATCCGGCAACTAACGAGCCGCTCGAGCCGCAGTATTTTACGGCTGCGGGGGATGAGGTTGCGCGGGCTCTTGATTTGGCGGAGAAAGCCTTCCCTATTTATTCCAGCTTACCTGCCGCCAAGCGGGTGGAGTTTTTGCGTCGTATCGCTGAGCTGATCGAGCAGGCGGGTGACGCCATCGCCGAGCGAGGTGTGCAGGAGACTGGCTTGCCGGAGGCGCGCATGCGCGGCGAGACCGGGCGCACCACCGGGCAGTTGCGGCTGTTTGCTGCTCTGATCGAGGAGGGCTCGTGGGTGGATGCCCGGGTTGAGATCGCCCAGCCCGACCGTCAGCCCCTGCCCAAGCCGGATCTGCGCTCGATGAAGCGTCCGCTGGGGCCGGTGGTGGTCTTCTGCGCCAGTAACTTCCCGCTCGCATTCTCGGTGGCCGGTGGGGATACCGCCTCGGCGCTGGCTGCCGGGTGCCCCGTCCTGGTCAAGGCCCACCATTCACATCCGGGTGTGGCCGAGATCGTGGGCAACTGCGTCGAGCAGGCCGCCCGCGATACTGGCATGCCGGAGGGCGTCTTTTCGCTGCTCTACGGTGGGGGCCGCAGCGTCGGCGTCGCCATGGTTGAAGCACCGGCGGTGCAGGCCGTGGGCTTTACCGGTTCCCGCTCGGGTGGCACCGCTTTGATGCAAGCAGCGGCGGGGCGTAAGCAGCCGATCCCGGTCTATGCCGAGATGAGCGCGGTCAATCCTGTTGTTTTGCTGCCTGAAGCACTGACAGAGCGGGGCGAAGCAATTGCCGAGGGCATGCTCACCTCCCTGACCATGGGGGTCGGGCAGTTCTGCACCAATCCGGGGCTGATCTTTATGCCGGACTCAGCCGCTCCCGCCTTTAAGGAAAAATTGTCCAGCTTGGTCGCTGAGGCTGGTTGTGGGGTGATGCTCAACGCCGGGATAGCCAAGGCCTTCCGCGAATCCACGGCCGCGATTGAAAAGATCCCCGGCGTTAAAAAACTCGCCGCCGCCGACGATGCCGGCGGCAACTGCGCTTCGC
Organism: Puniceicoccaceae bacterium; assembly: GCA_003566795.1. Lineage (GTDB taxonomy): Bacteria > Verrucomicrobiota > Verrucomicrobiia > Opitutales > Coraliomargaritaceae > Coraliomargarita_B. The sequence continues at coordinate 1,567 of PXBU01000340.1, forward strand.
CAGCGGTTTTTTCCGTCTCGGTCGAAACCTTCCTGAGTACGCCGGATCTACAGGCCGAGATGTTTGGCCCTGCCACGCTGATTGTTGAAGGCAGCATGGAGCAGATCGAGCAGGCTATCGCCGGGCTGGAGGGACAGCTTGTCGGCACCATCCATGGCACCGAGGCCGAGATCAAGCAATACACCTCACTGGTCAAAACCCTGGAGGGCCGCTCCGGACGTCTGGTCTTTAACGGTTTCCCCACCGGCGTGGATGTCTGCCACGCCATGGTCCACGGCGGGCCGTATCCGGCGACTTCGGATGGTCGTAGCAGCTCTGTTGGCACCATGGCGATTGATCGCTTCTGCCGCCCGGTCGCCTGGCAGGGCTTCCCGGACAGCGAATTGCCGCAAGAGCTGCAGGATGCGAATCCCCTCAGTATTTGGCGGCTGGTCGATGGCGAGCGCAGTCGCGAGTCGCTTTAACTAACATACGAAAACTATAATGTCCAAAAACGAAACTCCTACTTTTCGCGGCACCATGCCCGCGCTCATGACGCCCTGTAATCAGGATGGCGAAATTAATTACGACGCACTGGTCGAGACGGGCTTGTCCCTGATCGAGTCGGGCATGTCGGCCGTGGTTTATTGCGGCTCCATGGGCGAATGGCCGCTGCTGACAGATGAGCAGCGCCAAAAAGGTGTCCGCAAACTGACCGAGGCAGGTGTGCCGGTCGTGGTGGGGACGGGTGCGGTCAGTACTGCCGCCGCCGCTGCCCATGCCGCCCATGCCAAGGAATGTGGCGCGGTGGGTCTGATGATCATTCCGCGCCTGCTCTCACGTGGCTCTTCGGTAGCGGCTCAGCGCGAGCACTTTGCTGCCGTGCTTGAAGCGGGTTCCGGGCTGGACTCTGTTATCTACAACAGCCCTCACTACGGCTACGAGACCAAAGCCGATCTGTTCTTTGCGCTGCGCGAAAAGTATACGAACCTAATCGGCTTCAAAGAGTTCGGTGGTGCCGCTGCTCTGTCCTATGCGGCCGAGTACATCACCTCGGGTGATCCTACGCTGACCCTCGCGGTGGGCGTGGATACTCAGGTATTCCACGGGTTTGTGCGCTGTGGCGCGCAGTGCGCCATCACTGGTGTGGGCAACGCGTTGCCACGTGAAGTGCTGCGCTTCGGTGAGCTTTGCCGTCGAGCCGCCGCCGGCGATGCCCAGGCCCGCGTCTATGCGCAGGAATTGGAAGAGGCCATACGTGTGCTCGCTCTCTACGACGAAGGGGCGGATCTGGTGCTGTATTACAAGACCTTGATGGTGTTGGAAGGCCACAGTGCCTATCAGCATAATATCAATGCATTCGATCAGCTCTCGCCGAGCCAGAAGGGCTTTGTCGAAGACCAATGGAAACTCTTCCGTAACTGGTGGGCGAGCTGGCCCGGCGCGCAGGATTAGTGCACGCAACTCGTTTTATCGGAAGGGCCTGCACTAAATTGAAGCCTGGCTGAAGGGCTGGCTGCAACTGAATCTGCACTGAATTCGTGCCATTCAGTGCATGATTCGACTGCCCGGACCCCGGTGGTGGAACGGAGGGCTGGCCGACTACTCGATCACGCGGGCCTCGGCCGGCTCGAAGTCGAAGTTGTGGTCGCCGGGGAGCGACACGTGCCGCATCACGCGTGCTTCGTCGAGGTTTTCGTTGAGGTCCTCCTCGGTGAGCGGTTCCGATTGGACCCCTCCCTCGGGGACGTCGAGTCCTGCGACCCAGACGATGGCGTTGAGCACCACGCGGCGGTAATCCTCAATGGCCCAGTTATAATGCCAGTGCCCTCCCGTGAAGCCGACGCCGCGGCCGCCGTCACTGCGCTCGACGCCCCACATCAAAGTCTGCGGGGTGCCGAGTGCATCCTGGGCGTTCTTGTGCCAGGCGTTGTAGAGGCGGATGAGCTCGTATTCCGGGGTTGCAGTGAGCAGGTCGGTGTGCGCGGGCGGTTCGGCAAAGCGGATGTTGAAATACCACTCGTCGTGGACTTTCACTGGGGCCACCCCCCTGCCTATGGGGTGGCTGGTGTTGGGTTCGGTGTCGGCGGTCCAGTGCGGGTTGACGGAGTAGTCGTCTTCGTAAAAGCCGCCAGTCCAGCGCATCAGGCGCTCGCCCCTCTCGTCGGGGCGGACGTGGACGGCGAAGTGCATCAGCATGAGGCCGACGCCTTCTTCCATGAGTCCTTCGAGGAAATCCCAATGCGCGTCGGCGGGGTGACGGCCGAGACCGTCGGAATAGATGACAATGGCATCGACACCGTCGAACACCTCCAGCTCTTCCGGCCAGCCGTCGTGCACCACCTCGACCTCGACCGGCAGGCCGGACTGTTCGTTCAAGGCGCGGGCCAGCAGGATTGCACCGGCATTGAACTCGTGCTCACCACTGCCGTGGCTTCTCTCGCCGGCGATCAAGACGATTTTCTTCGCTTCGGTCGGCGCGTCCGCAACGGCCCGGCTGTTGGAAAGACAGCCCACGCCAAGGAGGACGAGGCTAGAGAGGATGAGGGCGAGTAGGGCAGGTATCGGGCGCATGAGAATGGGTCGGGTTGGAATGTTATCAGTCGTATCTAAGGCGAATTTCCCATAATGCAGGAGACGAGTGATGTTTCAAGTAAACTCCATGGATTTACGTGGATTGTGGTGCGATCACACATCGCACACCGCGATCACCTCGATGGCTTGGGTAGATCCGCTAATGTCGGCAATGATAACCGACCAGTCATCCGGCAGTTCCTGATAGTAGGCATCTTGCGCCAGATGCGTAAACTTGTTTAGAGGCTGCAGTTGTTGGTAAAAGTTGTCTGATAGTCCCATTCTGTGAGGGTTTTTGCTGTCTGAGATCCTCTCAAGTGTATCATCTGTTTATAAACTGGCACAATTATGCTTAGCGTCCAAGATGCTGGAGTCAAATGTTCAACTTTCTCCCAAATTCAGGTGCCGCATGCGCTGGAGCGGGTTCACCTGCGAAATGCTACATTTACAGATGCCAATTTTTACCAAAGACATTCAATTGACTGCCCCCGGCAAATCGACGGCCGAATTTACGAATGAAATTGCCGCAGGGCTGCGCGAGTCCGGTTTGCAGCAGGGCGCGGTCACCGTATTTTGCTGTCATACCAGCTGCAGCTTGGTGATCATGGAGAATGCTGACCCGTCAGCCCGCCGCGATCTGGAAGGATTCATCGACCGGCTCGTGCCGGAGGATGACCCGCACTTTACTCACACTTACGAGGGCCCGGATGACATGCCCAGTCACATCAAAATGGCCCTCACCCGCACCACCGAGGTGATTCCCTTCGTCAACGGCCGACTCTGCCTCGGCACGTGGCAAGGGGTTTTTCTCTGGGAGCACCGGGCCCGAAGTCATCGGCGGCGGATTGTCCTGAGTTATCAGGGGGAATGAATTGCGGTGGGTTGGGCATGAACATACCGCCGACTCGGGAGCCTACCCGACAAGGAACCTTGCTTTCCGCAGTTGGACTCATTATAGTTTTAAGCAATAATGAAAACTTTTATTCGGCTCTCCCTCGCCCTGTTCGTCTTGTTTGTCATGCTGGTTGCTTCGGTGCTGGTCATCCTGACCCGACCCGGGGTGCAGA
>PXBU01000062.1 GCA_003566795.1 Puniceicoccaceae bacterium
ATCGAGGTGAATCTGCCGGTGGAGACAGTCAGGAGCCAAGCCGACGAACGCGAGCAATTCCAATCGATTTCAATTAACGAGGCAGGACTCTATTTCTGGGGGGACGAGCAAATCAGTCGGGAGGAACTTGGCGATTTTCTCGACACGATGGCCATGGATCCCGCGCCTCCGGTGCTGAGCATTCGGGCCGACGCTGCGTTGCCCTACCAGCAGGTGATTACCGTGATCGATATGATCAAGCAGCGTAATCTTTCGAAAATCAGTTTGGACACCAAGGTGGAGTAATGAAGCTACCCAAAGATCAGCCCTTCTGGACTTCAGTCATCCTGCATCTGGTCGTGCTGATTGCGCTCTTCCTGGCCACAATTATTGAAACTTTCAGGCCCAAGGAAAAGCCGCATGTTTTTGAGATGGTTGAAATGCCGTCTGAGCAACAGGCCGCGGCCACCCCCCAGCCGTCCGCTCCTGAGACGGAGCCGGAAATGGACCTGCCGGAGCTGGAACCGGTGCCTGAAATTGCCGAGGTGCCACCGCCGCCTGAGCCCCCAGCACCCGCACCACCCAGGCCGACGCCGCCTGAGCCGACGCCGTCCCCGAGGCCCCAAATAGTCGATTACGAAGATTTTAGGCGGGACAATCCCATTCGCCAACCGACGCAGACGCGCCAGACCCAGACGCGGCAACCGGTGACCGTCCCGCGCATTGAGGTGCCCCAGCTCGTCGTGCCCCCCCGATCCTCCTCCGCTTCGAGTGCAAATCAATTGACCCAGCAACAGAGGTCCGAGCTCACGCGCTACAGCTCGCAGCTACGCGCTCGCATCGACGCGGCCTGGACCAAGCCGACCACGCTTTCCGGGACGGGTATCGCTGCTACCGTTGTGTTTGATGTGTCCGCGACCGGCAGAATTACCAATGTCCGCCTCAACCCCAGTTCTGGGAATTCGGCCTTCGATCAGTCGGTGCTGGAAGCTTTTCGCCGGGTGCCTACCGGCGGCCCCACTCCGACCGGCGAAGCGCACAGCTTCACCATGACCTTCCGGATGTCGGATTAGGCCGAGCGGCTTTGCGCGGCTGGAAGGTTCAAACCTCCAGTTAATTCGTAGGGGCTCTCGCTTGCGAAGCCCGCGAGCGTTCGAGAGCACTCACCGCTTGGGCTGAGCCAGCGCAAGGCCCGCGGGTGCCGCAGAGCTGCACCCCTACGGATTTAGTCCAGCTTCTGGAGCATCGCCTCGAAGGCCTTTCCATAGGCGACGAAGCTATCGTAGCACTGCTGCCAATCAGGCTGTTTCCCGTCCTGCACGTGGAATACAGTGGCGACGTGGGGCTCGATGGCGTAGCCGCCCTGGTAGCCGTCCGCCTTCATTTCCTGCAGGATCTCCGCCAGTCGGCAGGTGCCTTCGCCCGGCATGGTGTATTTCTCCGGCTCGGTGCTGCCTTCCGGTGGATTCAGGCAGTCCTTAATGTGGACGTGGACGACGTGATCTTTCACCGCCCGGTAAAATTCGAGAGCATCTTGCCACGGGTGTGGCTCCGGCTTGGAGTGATCGCGGGGGAAGGCTGGGTTGCCGGTATCGAAGACCAATTTGAGTCCGGGAACTTCATCGATCAGACGCAGGGTGTGCTCGGCGGAGAAGCCGCCGTAGTTCTGGCAATTCTCATGGATCGCTTCGAGCCCGGCATCGGCGAAGCGCTGCACGATTTCGCGCAAGCGACGGAAGCGCTCTCCGTCCTGTTGATCCTCGCCCCAGGGCTCCATTGCGTAGGACATGATGCGGATCTGTTTGGTCTGGAGGCGGTGCATCCGTGGGATGGCCCGCTCGATCTCGGCCAGAGTGATGTCAAAATCCGAAGTAATCGGCTTGGCCCAATTCCCGATCAGTGAGCCAAATTCGACTACCTTGATTCCGGCTTCGTCCAGACGGTCCGCCGCCCGTTTAAAATCATCCTCCGGCAGCTCATGGATGTTGGTGCCGTCGATGGTCCGGGCAGAGAGCGCGGTCCAACCCAGTTCCTTGGTGGCTTTGATTTGGGTTTCCAGGTCTTTGCCTGCTTCGTCGGTGAATCCGCTCAGTTGCATGTTATGATACTAGCTTGATGGTGATTGTTGCGGGCGAAAACTACTTCTCGTTGAACTTGGGCGTCAGATAGCTGGCACAGCTGTCGAGCGAGGCGAGTTGCGGGTAGTCCGCCTCAGGCACCTCGATGCCGTGTTGCTTGCGGAGTTCCATTACGATGTCCAGGAAGTCCATGGAGTCGAGGTCGAGTTGCTCGCGCAGGGCGATTTCACCCTTCAGGCCCGAGGTGTCCTCGTCTGGAGCGATCTCGTTGATGATGTCGATTACGATTTGTTTTACCTGATCTTCTGTCATAGTGATTAAATGGCTTAATTTTTAAGTAGCTGGTCGGCTTAACCCTCGAACTTACGCACGATGAGGGCGGAATTAATACCCAACATCCCGAACGAGTTGTTGAGGATAACTTTAACGGCGTCAACCTTGCGGGGCTCATTTATCACGAGATTGGGCAGGGCACACTCAGGATCGAGTTCATCCACGTTGATTGTGGGGTGGACGATGTTATCGTCGAAAGAGGGGAGGTTACCCGCGAGTTCCAGCGCCCCGGCTGCCCCCATCGCGTGGCCGATAAAGCTCTTGGTGTTATTGACGTAGGTATTGGGGCAATCGGCAAATACCTCGGCGATCGCCTTGCACTCCTGAATATCGCCTTGCGGCGTCGAGGTGGCATGAGTGTTGACGATATCAACATCCTGTGGCGCGATACCGGCATTGGCGATAGCGGCTCGCATGCACTCGGCTTGCCGCTCTGGGTTCGGCAACACGTAATCGGAGGCATCGGAATTGATCCGGTAGCCAATGATTTCGGCCAGAATGTTAGCTCCTCGCGCCTGGGCGTCTTCCAGACGTTCCAGGGTGTAGACCGCGCCACCTTCGGAAACGACGATACCGTTACGGCTCTTGTCGAAGGGGCGGCTGGCTTTGCTCACATCCGCGTGAAATCCGAGGGCTCCCTGGCTCTTGAAGCCAGCAAAGATGCCGAAGGTTTGGATGCTTTCCGAGACCCCGCCCGCCAGTGCGACATCGACTTCCCTCAGGCGGAGCATTTGCACCGCCTGAATTAGCCCGGCGTTACCCGCTGCACAAGCAGCTCCGATGGTGTAATGCGGGCCGGTGATGCCCATATTGATGGTGATCTCGCCGGCCGGGTTGTTCGCGACGGTGCGCGGGTTGTGGTGGTGCGTCCAGTAGCGGGTATCATAATCAAATTTGGAGATGTTATAGACCTCGTTTTCCGTCTCCACGTTGCCGTGCTCGGTGGTGCCGATGTAAACACCAATCCGGCTCTTATCCAGCGCATCAAATTTCAGGCCAGCACTGGCGACCGCTTCGTGGGCACTGTAGATGGCAATACTTCCGGCACGGGTGCCCACCCTCAGCTCCTTGCGGGTTTGGTATTTCTTGGCGTCGAAATCGCAGATGCCGGCAGGTTGCTGGCCCATGTAGCGTACCTCCATTAATTGTACACCCGCAACGCCATTAAGTAGGTTCTTGCGATACTCCTCAATGGTGTTGCCGTTTGGCGAGGTCAGACCGAGGCCCGTAATGACGATGCGCGAATGCTCCATGGGTTGAACGCTCGTTATTGCATTTTGCTGGGCTGTGCTGTCAACAAAGTAAAGCACTTAGTTTCCAGAGTTCCGGTGTGGCGACGCAGTATTCCATCAGATAAGTTTTTCACAAAATGAGACCGTAGCGATGCGACGAAGGTCGCGCCTTTTCAGTTCCCCGCCTGCCGATCGAAAGACCTTGCTATCGCCACCTCGACAAGCTCGCTACGGCCACTGTGGCCTTTAACGCCCCCGACAGGCTACTCGATCTCGCGAATCTGGGTGCTGTCGATGAGTTTGGGGCCGGCATACATCTTTGTGATAACCACCATCGGGTCACCCGGTTGGCACCAGTTGCGGGATTTCAGGCGCTCGAAGCCGCGCTGGATGGTTACCTCGTGCTCATGATCAAACTCCATGAAGAAGGGCTCGACGCCGCGCATGATCAGCAGCTGCTTAAAGAGGACCGGATTATCGGTGAAGGCGTAGATCGGCACGCTGCAGCGCAGCGAGGACAACTTTTGGGCAAAGATCCCGCGCCGGGTGAAAACCATGAGCGCACCACCGATGTCGGCGGCCAAATATGCGGCCGAACGCATCATGAATGAGCGCGGCTGGCGCAGGGGGATGTCCTTACGGATGACGTTGGAGCCCTCTTCCGACTCGATGCGGCGGGCGATGCGTTTGATCACCTCCACGCACTCCACCGGATATTTGCCGATCGTGGTCTCACCGGAGAGCATGACGCAGTCAGCCTGTTCACGGATCGCATTGGCGATATCGGTGATTTCCGCCCGGGTCGGCAGCGGCGACTCGATCATCGACTCCAGCATGTGGGTAGCCACGATGACCGGCTTGGTGTTGTGGATGCAGGAATTAACGGCTCTGGTCTGGATGATGGGCAAATCCTCGAAGGGGCATTCGATGCCGAGGTCGCCGCGCGCGACCATGAGCCCGTCAGAGGCCTCGATGATCGCTTGCAGGTTGGTGATGGCCTGCTGGTCTTCGATTTTGGCAATAATTTTGGCCCCTGAGCCATGCTTGCTGAGGTAGGCATGGAACTCATCCAGATCCTTTGCCTCCCGCACAAAGGAGAGGGCGAAGAAGTCGATGTTTTCTTCGATGCCCACATCCACGTCGCCCTGGTCCTTTTTGGTCAGGGCGGGCAGGTTGACGCGTATGCCCGGCAAATTAATATGGCGCCGCTTACCCATCGGGCCGGGGATGAGCACCTTGCAGCGGACGTGCTGACCGTCGATGGACAGCACTTCCAGGCGAATCAATCCGCTGTCGACCAGGACGGTATCACCCACGGCAATATCCTTGCTGAAGCTGGGATAATTGACGTCAACGCGCCGGATGCCATCTTCACCGGTGCCCCCGATACCCTCGCCGTAAGTGAAATCAAAGGTTTCGTCCTTCTCCAGGACGAAGGTCTCCGGAACATCCCCCGTGCGGATTTCCGGGCCTTTGACATCCATCAAAATGGCGATTTGCCGACCAGTCTGCTCGCAGACGCTGCGCACTCGGCGGATGATCTTGCGCGACCAGG
>PXBU01000303.1 GCA_003566795.1 Puniceicoccaceae bacterium
CCCGGTTCAAATTAGAATGCCGCACATATTTTTTTCAGAAGATATCTCGTAGCGACTGGCTTTATGCCAGGATCGAGCCCTTTCGTATAGCGAGCCGTTTCGAATCGAGACTTCGACAAGCTCAGTTCAGGCGGGATAAACCCTCTCACTACCAACCATAAAAACTAATTTGAACCTCCACTAGTCTCATGGATAAATTCAAAAAATCTGTTTCTGCTCTCGTCGCCTTGGCCGGACTCCTGTCGCTGCCTGCCTGTGTGAACCTAAAGCCCGCCGCCTCGACCGCCAATAGCCATGCCCTGGGGCCGGTCGAAGCCACTGCGCCCGAGGCCGCTCCGCTGGCGGCTGAGCCGATTTACATCCTGCGCCCGCAGATCCCGTCGTATCTGGATAGCAGCCGCTTGAGCTACCTGATGGCGAGCGGTGAAGTAAGAAATATGGAGGGCTCCCGCTGGGCTGAGCCGCTGGGAGAGGGGATTGCGCGCGCGGTGGGACTGTTTTTATTTGAGCGCAACCCCGCGCTGGTCGAAGGCTTTTACCCTTGGCCGAACACCTCGCCGGGGGCGTCGCGACTGGCGCTTAATTTTAAGCGCTTCGGTGCCACCGACTCGGGCGAGGTGCATGTGGTGGCCTATTGGAAGCTGATGCAGGGTGAGGGTAGGTCGACTAGCGGGCGTTTCCACTCGGAGTCTTTGGGGTGGACGGTCGGCGAACCAGACAGCCTGATCGCGGCCTACAACGAGGCGCTGCGAGCCCTGTCGCAGGAGATCGAGGCGGGGATAGTTGAGGGGCGCGATTGAAAGCGGTGGGATTTCGAAAACGCCCTGCCCATGGGCTGAGTGAAGCTCACCGCTACGTATCAGTATTTTCATTTGCCTCAATGTTTGACGCTGCGCTGGAAGCTGGTTTCGTCAGCTCAACTTTCCGTTTTTATTGTAACGGAATGTTCGCGATCTTGCCACCTCCCACGCTTTCAACCATTCAAACTCGCTCTCGATAGACTCCATGCGACACCGAACCCTCCTTTTGCATCTCTCATTGCTGTTGGCCATCTTCCCATCGGCTTGGTCTGACATAGAACGTTCTGTGGTGCAGATTACCAATTACACCCAGCAACCGGATTGGGCCGAGCCCTGGCGTTTTTCGCCGGTTCGTGGTGGGACCGGCAGTGGCTTTGTGATCGAGGGTCAAAGGATTATGACCAACGCCCATGTGGTCAGCTGGTCGCAGCAGCTGATCGTTCACCGCTTTCAGGATCCCAGACCTTACCCGGCCACAGTTGAATTTATCGGGCATGACTGTGACTTGGCGGTGCTGCGGGTAGAAGATCCGTCCTTTTTTGAGGGGATCACCCCGCTGGAGATCGGGGAGCTGCCTGAGGTCCGGTCGACGGTGACGACATATGGCTATCCCGCCGGGGGGCGCGAGATCTCCTATACGGCGGGCGTGGTCTCGCGGATTGAGATCCAACGCTACGTCCAGCCCAACAACCGCAGCCTGCTCGCAGTGCAGACGGACGCGGCGATCAATCCGGGGAACAGCGGTGGGCCGGTGATTCAAGATGGCAAGGTGGTCGGCGTCTCCTTTCAAGGCATGCCGGGCTTGGAGAACGCCGGTTTCTTCATCCCTCCGGTCATCATCAATCATTTTCTGGAGGATATCGCAGATGGCACGCACAACGGCTTCCCCTCAGCGGGTATTGTAATCGTGAAACTGACGAATCCCGCCTTCCGCGAAGCACTTGGCTTGCCGCAAAATAACGTGGGTGCGCGCATCGACTCCATCTTTAACCCGTTCCCCAAAACCCACGAGCTGCTGGAGGAAGACGACGTTTTACTGGAAGTGGCGGGTTATGAGGTGGGTAGTGACGGCAATGTGATTTATCATGGGAACAGCGTGCACTGCGCTGTGTTGTTTAGCGAGATTCAGCATGGCGATTCGATTTCGCTTAAAATCTGGCGTGAGGGCGAGGTGGTCGAGATTGATCTGCCGCTCTTTGTGAACCGCGAAGACCGAACGACGGGGAACCAATACGAGCCGCCGCCCTACCTCATGGTGGGAGGTCTGGTCTTCACCGAGCTCAGCACCAACTACCTCGGCTCGCTGGGGCGCAATTGGCGCAGTCAAGTCGGTCCGGAGGTACTGTATGAACTGGTGTATCGTAATCGCCTCAGCGAGGAAGCAGCACGCGCCAAGCCGGTGGTGCTTTCCAAAGTGCTGAAGCATCCCAGTAATATCGACTTTGCCGTGGGGCCGCGCTCCATCCTGACCGAGATAAATGGTCAGGAGATTTCCAGCATGGAAGACTTGCAGGCCGCGATTGATGGAACGGATGATGATTTTTATCGTTTCCGTTTCCTCTCCGGGGACGTGGAAGCACTCAACCGGGAAGAGGCCCAGGCTGCGGCGCAAGATCTGATGCGCCAGTATAACATTCCATCCATGCAACGACTTTAAGACGACTATGAAGCCACTTATCGGACTCACTCTCCTCTGCCTTGCCTTCCTGCCCCGGACGGGGGCAGCTTTCTTCAACCCGGAGGCTTCAGTCGTCCAAATTGAAGTCACCAAGCAGACCTACGACTATGGCACTCCGTGGATCACCCGCAACCAGCAGATTCGCAAAAACGGCATCCTGATTGGGGACAAGCAGATTCTCACGACCGCCGATGGTCTCGACGGGCAATACCTGTGCCGGGTGAGAAAAGGCGGTGAGAGTCGTCAATACACTGCCGAATTGGTGTGGGTGGATTTTTACGGAAACATCGCGCTGCTGGAGGTGGATGACGCAGAATTTTGGGAGGACATGAAGCCAGTCGCACTGGCCCGAACGATTCCTCAGAGCGGCGACTTGCAAATTTACCGCTGGCGCGGTGGCCGGATCGAACAGCGCGCCGGTGAGATTGTGCGCCTGAGTAGTGGAAAAAGCAAAATGAGCTATCTGCACCATCTGGTGCTGACGGTGTCCTCAAGTATTCAATCCGCAGGGTGGTCTGAGGTGGTTTTTGACGAGGACCAGCTGGTGGGGCTAACGGTCTCCATGACTGATGATCGGCTCAATGTCCTTCCGGCTGAGTTTATCGCCAGAGTGATTGAGCTCTACCGCACTCAGGGCAATCCCGGGTTGGGTTACTTTGACTTCAATATCATGTCCGGCAGGAATCCCGCCCTGATGGCCTCGAAAGGTTTGGACCAGCGCGATATTGGTGTGGTGGTGACCGAGGTCGGCTCGAAAGGGCTTGCTGACAACAGCCTTGAGGTGGGAGACATCATTCTCGAGGTGGATGGTTTTGTGATCGACAGTGGTGGGATGTATATCGACCCGGAGTATGGGCGGCTCTCGATGCGAAGTTTGGCGACGCGCGCGCATGCTGCCGGTGAGTCGATTCCGTTCAAAGTCTGGCGGGAGGGCGCAGCACACCAGCTCGACTACCTGCTCCCGCGGGCCGACTTTGAGCAAGACCTTGTGCCGGACCAACGCTATGACCTGCCGCCGCAATATCTCGTCGCGGGTGGTCTGGTTTTTCAACCGCTCAACGGCCCCTTACTCCAGGCATTGGGTAACAATAAGCCACCGCTGCTGGAGTATTACAGCCAACAAAAAGCCGTCGGTGAGCGGACAGGCCTGGTGGTTTTAAGTGGTATCTTGCCTGACAATTACAATCTTGGCTATGAGGACATCCGTTTCTTGCTGGTCGATGAAGTCAACGGCCAGGAAATCAGCACGCTGGAGGACATCGAGGCGGCGTTGGCGGAGCCGGATGGTGCCTTCCACCGGATTCGCTTCATGCCTGAGGGCGGCCTGCGCCATGTGGTGCTGGATGCCGAAACGATGCAAGCGGCAACCTTGCGTATTTTGCAAAACTACCGGATTCCCGCGCAAAGCCAGTTTTGAGTGCCTACATCTGCTCCAGAGTTTCGATACCCAATAGCTCGAGTCCGGTTTTTAGCACAGTGCGGGTGCGGGCACAGAGCAGTAGGCGCCGGGCGCGGACGTCCGGCTCGTCCACCAGCACGCGGTCAGCATTATTGAAGCTGCTGTAGGCGCTGGCGAGTTCGTAGAGGTAGGTGCACAGGAAATGTGGTCGCAGGTCTTGCAGCGTCAGTTCCAGCGCGTGCACCAGTCCCATCAGTTTGCGGGCAAGCGCGTGCTCTGTCTCGGTTTCGATTGGGCTGGCGCCCGCTAGGGGAGCATCGGTGCTGAGCTCGGCCTTGCGAAAGATACTGTTGATGCGTGCCACCGCGTAGAGGAGATAGGGTGCGGTGTTACCGTCGAAGCTGAGCATGCGGTCCCAGTCGAAGACGTAGTCCTGCGTGCGATTACTGGAGAGGTCGGCATATTTGATCGCACCGATCCCGACTGCCTCGGCGATGCTGCGGCGCACTTCTTCGGGTAACTCGCCGTTCTTCTCGGTGACCACCGCGAAGGCGCGTTCGCGGGCCTCGTCGAGGATGGCCTGCAGGCGGATGGTTTTGCCCGACTTGGTTTTGAAGGGCTTTTTATCCTCGCCGAGGATGGTGCCCCACCAAACGTGGCTCATCTCAGGTAGCGGATAGCCCTTGGCCGCAAACCATTTTTCAGTGGTGAGGAAAAGTTGCTGGAAGTGGTCCTGCTGGCGCGCATCGGTCAGGTAAATTACCTCGTCGGCCTTAAATTCTTCGACGCGGTAAAGTATCGTCGCCAGATCGGTGGTGGCGTAGTTGGAGGCGCCGTCTTTTTTGCGAATGTTAAAGGGGTAGGGGCGCTCGTTGCTGCGAGCGAATTTCTTCACCTCGTCGTGCCAGACCACCAGCGCGCCCTCGCTTTCTTCCGCCAGACCGATCTCCGTGAGTTCCTGGTAGATGCGGTCGACCTTGTCCCGGTAGAATGACTCACCCAGCGCCATGTCGACCCGCACGCCCATTTGCTGGAAGAGGCGGTCAAAGGCAGCCATGGAGATATCCACGATCTGCTGCCAGAGCGCGGTGTTCTCGGGGTCGTCATGCTGCAACTTGACCAGTTCATTACGCGAGACATCACGCAGCTCGGGCTGCGCTTGCTCCAGCGCCGTGCCCTCCTTGTAAAGCTGGTCCAGCTTTGCGAGGGCATCCTCGCCGGAAAGCTCAGCGAGATCCATCCCGTCGCGCTTGATCTTCATGATCAGGGTGCCGAAATTGGTGCCCCAGTC
>PXBU01000308.1 GCA_003566795.1 Puniceicoccaceae bacterium
AACAGCGGAATCGCCACATCGACGCCCATTTTCTGCAAATTCTGGGCCAGCTCGAACGAGTGGTCGTTCAGACGCTCGAAATTCCACTCGATGAAAGGAATGTCATTCTCCTCAGCGTAGGATTTGGCCCATTCGGGAGCGACAATCACCTAGCGCCGGTCAAAGCGTTCCAGCGCGTCAATACAGCGGAGGCTCCAGCCTAAAACCGCTACATACCCTTTATCCTTATCTTTTTGCACTGTCTTTTTACTCATGCCTAGTTTGCATATCCGGCTGCAGAAGTTTGGCAACCTTAGAAGCCGATCCCCTCGAACCGGCCTTATACTGGATAGTGTCACTGCTAATAAGTTTTCTAACAAAATAGCTCGTAGCGACTGGCTTTATGCCAGGATCGAGCCCTCTTGAATAGCGGGACCACTCGCACCGGGGGATACATCTGCTCGCTACAAAAAATGAAAAGCCAATTCGCCCCCCCCAACTCGCCTTTACTTCCAGTGAAACTTTTTCATAGGGTGCGGGACTTAAATTCAGCGCGCGTCGCGCCCACATTGCACCCACAAACAAGATAAGTCCCATGTCGATTGCTCAGCGTAAGTTTCCCTTTCACGTCATGACCAAGCCCATCGGGCCGATGTGCAATCTGCGCTGTGAGTATTGTTTTTATCTGGAGAAAAAGGGGATGTTTTCCTCGGGACATAACTTCCGCATGGATGACGCAACGCTGGAAACCTATGTGCGCCAGTATATCGAAAGCCAGCCCGGCGATGAAGTGGACTTTACCTGGCAGGGCGGTGAGCCTACCTTGCTGGGTGTTTCGTTCTTCGAAAAGGCGGTTGCTTTGCAGCAAAAATACGCCAACGGGAAACGTATCGCAAACTCCATGCAGACCAACGGCACGCTGCTGAATGACGAGTGGGCGACCTTCCTGCGAAAGCACGATTTCCTCATGGGGATCAGCATCGACGGTCCGCCCAACTTTCACGACACCTACCGTGCCAAACGATGCGGCGGCCCCTCCTCCGATCAAGTCTTGCGGGGCATTGAAGTCCTCCAGCAACACGGCGTGAGATTCAACACCCTGACCGTCGTCAACCGCCAAAACGCCAAATGGCCACTGGTCGTTTACCGCTATCTTAAAAAAATTGGCAGCCAGTATCTGCAATTCATCCCCGTGGTGGAGCGCATCGACGAAGCCTCAGATAATCTTGCTGGTCCACCGGATCTCGAAGCGGACCCGGAATGCGCCGCCGCCAAGGTCACCCCCTGGAGCGTCAACCCAGTCGATTTCGGCAACTTCATCAGCACGATCTTTAAAGAGTGGGTCAAAAAGGATGTCGGGCGAATCTTCGTACGGGACTTTGACGTGACGCTTGGAGCCTGGGCCAAGGCACCCCCGAGCTTGTGTGTGTTCGCGCCCGAGTGTGGCCGGGGTGTGGCCATGGAGTCCAACGGTGATGTTTTCTCGTGCGACCACTACGTCTACCCCGAATACCGCCTGGGTAACATCAAACAGCAGCATATCGCCAATATTGTCGACAGTCCGCAGCAAAAGCAGTTTGGGAGGGATAAGTCCACAACCCTGCCGTCATACTGCCGGGAATGCCCCCACTTGTTCGCCTGCAACGGCGGCTGTCCGAAACATCGTTTCATGAGCACGCCAGATGGAGAGCCCGGCCTCAACTATCTCTGCGCCGGATATAAACGCTTTTTCAAGACCTCGGCACCCGCCATGAAAAAGATGAAGTCGCTGCTCGACGCCGGTCGGGCTCCGGCGGAAATTATGCGGTGATCCGATTAAACCGCATCGCCGTTCGACCCAAACGCGAAAGCGCTCGGCTACCAGGCCACCGCGTAGCCGAAGGCCTTCGCCTTTGGTTTCCCCATTCATAACCGCATCGCCGTTCGATCAAGTTTCGGGAGTCGAAGGCATGAAAAAACTTATTTGATGGGATACTAGAACCCGAAAGTGTTGCTGCGTGAGCCTACCTCCACGAAGCGGTTAAAAATTTCCGCGGGTGGGCATCACTTGTTGTCTCAAAACTCCCGTATTTTTGCAGCGAGGTCCCGTAGGCCGATCACCTCCGTGATGTCGCCCAGCGGATAGCATTCTTCTCCAGAATAAACCACGAAGGCTCGTTCAGCTTCAAGATCTTTAATCGCCTCGTGAAATCCTCGGCTCGGCTTGGGAGAAAGGCCATACTTGATTTCAATTGCCCAAGGCCTGGTCTTGCCGGGGAGCTGAAGCACCAAATCGACCTCCGCACCCGCGCTGGTGCGATAAAACCCGGACGCAGTCCGCTCCGGTGCTACCGTGAGTAGATTTTCAATCACAAAACCTTCCCAGCTGGCACCCAAAACCGGGTGGCCGGAGATTTGCTCGAATCCGGCCAAACCAAGAAGTGCGTGCGCCAAGCCGCTGTCGCGAACATACACCCGTGGCGATTTCACCAAGCGCTTTTTTGTGTTAGCAAGCCACGGCTGGAGACGCCTTACCATCAAGAGGTCCGTCATCAGGTCGATGTAGTTGCTGATCGTTCGCCCCGTGAGGGACAACGAACTGCCGAATTTGGCGGCATTCAGCAGTCCGCCTTGACTGTGGGCGAGCATCGTCCACAGCCGCTCAAGAGCCTCGGCGGGAATGCGCGGACCAAATTGCGGAACGTCACGCTCCAGATAGGTCCGAATGAAGTTTGTGCGGTAGGCGAAGCTGTCATCATCACTTTTGCTCAGATAACTGTCCGGGTAGCCACCCCGGGTCCAGAGCTGCGTCAACGCATCGACGCCTGCCGGGACTTCAAGACAATCTAGTGGATTCATCGCCACATACTCAATGCGGCCCGCCAGACTTTCGCCGGATTGCTTCAAGAGGTCCATTGAAGCCGACCCCAAAAATAGAAACCGCCCGACACCTCTGCCGTGGCGACGTCCCTCATCAATGATCCCCCGCAAGGGCTGGAAAAGTTCCGGCACGCGGTGAATCTCATCCAAAACGACCAAGCGGTCCGTATAGCGACCGAGAAAAATTTCTGGATCGGCGAGCTTTGCCCGGTCACGCCGACTCTCCAAGTCAAGATAGATTCCGCCCCTTTTTTCACAGATTGCCCGAGCCAGAGTCGTTTTGCCCACTTGGCGGGGACCGATAAGCGCCACCGACGCCTGACGATCAAGACCCTGCCGGATCGCTCGTTCAATGTTTCGCTCAATCATCATTGTAAAATGGAAATAGTATTTCGCTTTTGCAAGGTTATTTCTGTTTTATTGAATCGCGCAGCAGCGCTCGCTAAGCGCCCAGCTCCCATGGGCCTCTGGCGCACCTTCATTCCCTTATCGACTCCGTTTGCCGCCAGTGGAAGAGCGGATAGACGCAGGGGATCAGAAAGAGCGTAATCACACTCGAACTGAGGAGGCCGCCAACGACGACCCGGGCCAGTCCAGCCTGTGCCTCGCCGCCATCGCCCCAACCGATCGCCAGCGGTGAAAGCGCGAGAATCGTCGTGAGCATGGTCATGATGATCGGGCGAAACCGGATCCTTGCCGCCTCCACCGCCGCGCTTTGCGCCGATCCACCGGATTGGCGAATGCTGTTGGCCTGATTCACAATCAAAATCGCATTATTCACAACAATGCCAATCAACATGATAAATCCGATGTAGCTTTGCACGTTGAGGGTGGTATTCGTCAACCACAGGGCCAGCAGGCCCCCACTCGCGGCGAGGGGCACAGAAAGCATCACAATCAGCGGGTCACGCAGCGATTCGTAAAGACAGGCCATGACCATATAGACGAGCACCAGCGCCAGGATCAAACTGATCAACAAAGCCCGAAAGGCGCGTTGCTGCTCCTCGTAGTCACCACGGATGGCGACCTGAATATTATCCGGTAACGGAATGTTAAAGATCTCCTCGCGGATGTCCTCCGCAACATCACCACTGGGCCGCCCGCCGATATCAATGGAAACGGTATTTACCCGCTGCTGATTGCGCCGGAGAATTTGCGTAGCCCCGCGCTCCGATTCAAAGCTGACGAAGTTTTGCAGGGCTACCGCGCGTCCGTCGCCGGAGATGAAGGCCAGGTTGAGCAAGTCCTCCCGCCCGAGTGAGCGGGCTTCCTGTAGGCGCACCCAGATATCCACTTCGCTGCCATCCTGCCCGCGCAATCGGCCCGCCCGCGAGCCTCCAACCAGAGTTTGCAGGTCGCGCGCAATGCGCTCCGGGTGAAATCCGAGGTCGGCGGCACGCTCGCGGTCGATCCGTGCGGCAAGCCGCGGAGCGCCTGTTTCCCGGCTCACCCGCGTGCCGACCACTCCCGGGATGTCTTCGATGCGTTGAGTGACTTGGGCGGCGACGGCGTCCAGCGCAGCCAGGTCAAAGCCGGAAATCTCCATGGCCAGTCGTTCGCCATCCTCCCCGCCCACGCCGAGCCGGCGGACATTAAATGCCTCACCGCTGGCCGCCACCCGCAAGCGAACACCGGGGAAGATATCCAGCTCCCGCTGCAGGGCGGCTGCGATCTCCCCACTGGAGCGGCTCCGCTGGGACACCGAGACCAGATTGATCCGGATCCGCCCGGAAAGACCCGGAATCCAAGCACGCCGCCCCATATCCAGTTCCATATTCCGTAATTCCGGCACCAGTTCGGGAATCATCGGCTCAATCGCGGCCACGATTTCATCCAGACTCTCGAGTTGTAGTTCCGGATCCACATCAATGCGGACGGTCACCTGACTCTCATCCGCCTGCGGGAAAAACTCCTGCCCCAGGCGCGGGAACAGCCAGGCTGAACCCGCCGTCAAAAGTGCTACGACCGCAAAGACCGCCCACTTGCGACTCACCGCAGCCACCAGCAACTGATGATACCAATCGGCCAGCTTGTCCTGGATGCGCTCGGCGGCCCGCGCCCATGCCGGCGCGTCACGCCCGCGCCCCGCTTTCTCCGGGAGATTGCCCGCCAGCATCGGCACCACCGTCAGGCTGACCATCAGTGAGCAAAAGAGGGCAAAGGCAACCACCAGCGCAAGCTGACGGAAGAGGACCCCGACTGCGCCTTCCATAAAGAAAATCGGGAGGAAAATCGCGACCGTTGTCAGTGTGCTGGTTATGATGGGGGCCCCCACCTCCACCGTGCCCCGGATCGCTGACTCCCGGAGGCCCAATCCCTGCCCC
>PXBU01000460.1 GCA_003566795.1 Puniceicoccaceae bacterium
CGCCCCATCATCATGACGGCCCTCACTTTTATCATTGGCTCGCTACCGCTGGTTTTCGCCAGTGGTGCCGGCGCGGCCAGCCGCCAGGAAATAGGCACCGTGGTGGTCGGCGGCATGGTGGTAGCCAGCACGCTGGCCCTGCCCTTCGTCGCCCTCTTTTATAAGCTGCTCTCGGACGTCGCCACCTGGCGGCGAGAGAAGTTTCAGTCCGAACAAAGCTAAGCACACCCGTCCCATGTTTAAAACAAACTGCTCACTCTTAGCGACGGCCCTGCTGGTCGGTTGCATGTCTGGCCCGGATTACCAAGCACCGGATATCGCGCTTCCCGAAGAATGGGACAGTTCGGCGACGCAGCCAGGCGAGCCCGTCGGCCCCTGGTCTGGCTGGTGGGAGGCGTTCGGAGATGCCACCCTCAATCAACTAGTCGACCGTGCCCTCGACGAGAATCTGGAGATTGCGCGGCAAACCGCACGGGTCGAGGAGTTCCGCGCTCGCCTGGGCCTCTCCCGCTCCGAGCTTTGGCCCACCCTAAATGCGCAGGCCGAGGCGAGTCGTGAGAGAACACCCGGCAGCCTCAACCCTGGCCTCGGTGGAGGTGCCTCCACCGACAATTTCTTTGGAATATCGGCAGTTCTTGGCTACGAGGTGGACCTATGGGGTAAACTCAGGCGCGAGCGCGAGGCGGCCGCCGCCTTGCTGAATGAGAACATCTTTGCGCGTGATGCTGTGCGCCTGCAAGTGGCCACGGATGTGGTGGCAGGTTATTTCGAACTGCGGGCCGCCAACCGCCAGTTGGACATTACCCGCCAAACCCTGGATTCGCGAGTCGAGTCGCTGCGCTTGCAGGAGATCCGGTACGATTCCGGAGACATTGATTCCTTTGAGTTGCAGCAGGCCCGCTCCGAACTGGAGACAGTCCGCTCCGAGCTGCCCCTGCGTATCCAGCGTAAACAAACTTTACAAGGCGCACTCGCGGTGCTGGTCGGCAAATCCCCCCATGAATTGTGGCAGGATCTGGGCTGGATGCATGCCGGTACCGATGCGATCCAACGGCCCCAGACCACGCCCGACTTCTTGCCGTCCGAGCTCCTCGCACGTCGGCCTGATATACGTGCGGCGGAGTCCGCGCTGGAAGCCAGCACGGCCATCATCGGCGCAACTGAGGCGCAACGATTACCTCAGCTTAATCTTTCTGCGCTGGTCGGCTCCGCTGCCCCGTCAAGCAGCGACCTCTTCACCGGCTCGGCCAACACCTGGTCGCTTGCTGCCTCCACCGCCGGTCCGCTATGGGACTTCGGGCGCAGCCGGTCCCGGGTGGAGACAGCCGAGGCCCAAGCCGCTCAGGCAGAAGCCGTCTATCGCCTCACGGTGACCAACGCCTTCAATGAGGTCCGTGATGCCCTGATCGTATATAACAGCAGCAACGACCGGGCAGAGGCGACGCAGCGCTTGGTCGAATCCCTCGAGGAAAGCCAGCGGCTGGCCCGCGTTCGTTATGATGAAGGATTCATCTCTTTCCTAAACCTGCTGGACGCCGAGCGCGCACTCCTCGCCGCTCAAATAAGCCTGGAAGAAGCAGAAAGAGATCGTTTGCTCGCCGCTGCCAATCTCTCCAAAGCACTCGGCGGCGGCTGGCAGGAGACTTTTGACTAAGCCCCCCCGGGGGGGGCGTGGCCCAAGCCCCACTGATTTGGAATTTATACACAAATTGGACTTCCGCAAAAAGCGGGAAGAAAGCTGAGTTTTAGCAGGGGCTTTCCTCGGTAAGCCCGCGAAAGTTCGGGAGCGCACCCGACGGCCTTAATCTCTCACAACGCTCGCGGGTGCCGCCTCAGAACACCCCTACGAAAAGAAAATGATACGCAATCCGGGGGACTTGAAGGGAAAATTGCGATAACTGACACTTGTGTATAAATGCCGGCCCTAATCACCTAGACCTAGTGTCTTGCGCCTGATCGAGCCGATCACTTAAGATCTCCAACAGCAACGGGTGCTCTCCCAGTAGCGGGCTGATCTGTACGCGGCGAAACTCGCCCCGCTCGACCAGACCCTCGACAATCTCGGCCACATCGCCGCCCGCCCCGGCGTGTCGACCGGGCAGCAGAAAGAACATGGCCAGTAGCAAATGGCTCCCACGATACTCTTCCACCGCGCCGAGATGTTCCAGCAACGGCTCGTTAAACGCATACTCGGGCCCTTCGCGCCGCTCCATCGAGCAGGCCTGCACCGCGCGCCCCAATCGATGCGCCAGTTGAGCCGCCACCGCATCCCGCAGCGCATTGACCGGGCGGATCGGAGTCCCGTGATCCACTAACGCGATTTTCGCGTCGCCCGCATCCGCCAGGTAAAGCTCTAAATGATCCGCCAGCATCCGGGCAAGACGCGCATCCGGTCGCAGCACATCGTCCCCGGCGACTGGCGCGGCAATCATTACGCGCAGGTCGGAATGCTGCTGGCTTAGCTCGGAGACAATACTCGGCAAGTAATCCGTGATCGCCAGACTCGGTCCCAGAAACAGCGGG
This sequence comes from Puniceicoccaceae bacterium, assembly GCA_003566795.1. Lineage (GTDB taxonomy): Bacteria > Verrucomicrobiota > Verrucomicrobiia > Opitutales > Coraliomargaritaceae > Coraliomargarita_B. The sequence goes on from PXBU01000460.1 coordinate 2,524, forward strand.
AGCATGACAAACTCGCGCTGCCCTGCCGCGATCAGCTCCCGCATCCGCCGCTTGACAATGGTGGCGGGCACTCCTCCGAGCTGATCGTCCGGAATTTTGTGGGAATGTAGCAGGCTGACCGCCTCCACCCGCTGTTCCCGCTGCCGAGTCAAAGTCGCCGCCAGACCGCGCAAAGCAATGGTCGCGTCGGGCCGGAGCGATCCGTTGTCGACGAGAAATATGGCGGGTGCTTGCATCTTGTCTGGCATTTATTCTATAATAATGATTGTAAGCGGAGGAAAATGTTTGCCCGCCGCAACTCTTACGATCAATTTAAACAATTATGCACAAAAACGCCCGCCTACTTTTAGTATTTTTCTCCATCGTTTTAATCTTTTCCGGCTGCACTCGCAAGCAGGGGCCCAGCCCAGCCGGTGGCGGCGGTGTCACCGCCAGCCAGAGCGACTGGGATCGCGACATCATTCCTGACAGCCAACTGGGCGACGATTGGGGCCTGGGTGCCGATGGACTGGAGCTGCGCGGTGACAGCGACGGCATCCGCGATGGTATGTTTAATGGGCGCGAAATGGTGAAGGGGGTCTTGCCCTCAGTTTATTTCGGCTTTGACTCCTCCTCCATCTCCGCTTCCGAGCGCAGCAAGCTGCAGCAGGCCGCTGACCACCTCCAAGCCAACCCGAGCGACGGACTGCTGATTGAGGGCCATTGCGACTGGCACGGCACCGCCGAGTATAACCTCGCGCTAGGTGACCGCCGCGCCCAGAGCGCAGCCGACTACCTCGGCACACTGGGTATCTCTTCATCGCGCATCCACAAACTCTCCAAAGGGGACCTCGAAGCGACTCCCGGACTTTCCAAGTCGCAGGCCGCCGAAGACCGCCGTGCCGATCTGATTATCCTGAAGTAGTGCGCATCTGCTTACTTTTCTGCCTGGCTCTTGTCGTCGGCTGCCAGTCTTCGCTGCCGAGCGATCCGCCCGAGGTCGTCGATCGCGTGGACCTCGATCGCTATTCCGGCCTCTGGTATGAGGTGGCGCGGCTGCCGGTATCTTTTCAACGTGCCGAAGAGACGGCCACCGCCCACTACACGGTCAATGCCGAGGGCACGATCGACTTGGTCAACACAGCCATCGCGCCGGACGGCTCCAGCCGCTCTGTTACTGGCACCGCCGTCCCCGTCTCCGGCTCGAACAATACCAAGCTCAAGGTGACGATTGATAACTTTTTCGCGCAGCTGTTTGGCCGTCCTCCGGACTTTGGCAACTATTGGGTGCTCAAGCTGGAAGATGACTACTCGCTGGCACTGGTCGGCTCGCCCAACCGTAAAACACTCTGGTTGCTCGCCCGTAGTCCCGAAATCACCGAAGCACAACTCGAGAGGTTTCTGAGCACCGCCCGTGCACAAGGCTACCCGGTGGACGATATGATCGTGCATCAGTAGCGTATCGAAAATCTAAATACGCTGCCAAAGCGTAGCCGCACCGTTCTAAATCGTAGGGGCTTTCCTCGGGAAGCCCGCGAGCGCTCGGGCGATGGTAGGAACTTCCAAACCTTCCCGAACGTGCGCGGGTGGCGCGAGCACCACCCCTACGTATGCGCCTGCCTAATCCACTCTTTCAAGGGACCATTCGCGACGCACTACTCCTCCTTAACCCGATACCAGTTCGGGCGCACGAATTCTGCCGTCGCTAGGAACACCGAGATTTCATTTAACTGGGTCTCGGATAAAGGCATGGGGGCCATTAAGCCGTATTGTTCGACTGCCCAGGGCATGATCGCGTCCTCCTCAGTCGGTCGAGCGGTAAATTTGGCGATGGCCGCACTTCGCTCGCGGGCATCCGGGAATGCGCGCCGGTAGTAATAGGCCACTGCGTAGCTCGGTGGTCCCAGCATCGCACGCGGCTCAGGTGCCGAGGCCGATGTGGGAGCAGCATGGCAATTGGTGCAAAAGAGGTCGTAGTGGCGCTGACCTTGTCTGAAGTCAATCGGATCGAGCCCAGCCGCTTGCAACTCGGCCTCGACATCGGCGGTGTAGTAGTCGGAGCGCACCGCCAGCCCCGGTCGCTCCGGGGCCGCACTGGCGGCCGGTTGCCGCGCAGGCGTCGACGAGGATCCACTCGAACCGGAGTCCGGGCCGCAGCCACTCACCACCCACGCCACCGCAGTTGCCGCCAGAGCCAAAATACCCATACGCAGTTTTAAAAGCATTCTCGAAGTGTGTGAGGGCTGAAACCGAGTGCAAATTTTTACGTAGGATAAATCTGACTTTTTATCGCAAGTGTTTTACTTTTTACAGACACGTATTCAGGGCAGATATGCTCTTAGGTAGAGGAAATCCGCGAAAAATCACTCTATTTATTGCAATCTTATTGCAATAAATAGTTGACTCTCCCGATACCCAGACCAACCTCGCCCCTGCTCTATACGAAATAGCAAACAAATAACCTGAACCAAACATGAAAACAACACGACCTATCCTCTCCATCGCCGCTGCTTTGGCGATACTACCCGCCGGAGCGTTCGCCAGTATCAATTTCACTGGTGGTGGCGCGGATCTTACATTCTACTACGAGAGCGCCGCCGACACCTGGCACACGGTGCTGCGCGAAAAAGGCGGTACTTCGGGAACGGGATTCGACA
>PXBU01000180.1 GCA_003566795.1 Puniceicoccaceae bacterium
CCAGGCACTTGGACTGAGGCGCGTGAGCTGCGGCAAGCTTGCCGCCAGCACTGCGTCGAGGGCTTGATGCTCAAACAAAAAGACGCGGGCTACCATGCCGGGCGCAAGAAGGGCCTGTGGTGGAAGTGGAAGATCGACCCCTACACGGTGGATGCGGTCTTGGTCTATGCGCAGCAGGGGCATGGTCGCCGCGCCGGGCTCTATACCGATTACACTTTCGCCATTTGGCGCGACGGCGAACTGGTGCCCTTTGCCAAGGCTTACTCCGGGCTCTCGGACAAGGAGATTCGTGAGGTGGATCGCTGGATACGGCAGCATACCAAGGAGAGCCACGGCCCGGTGCGGGTGGTCGAACCGGAGCTGGTGTTTGAGATCGCCTTTGAGGGGATCGGCCCTTCCAGACGTCACAAGTCAGGCATCGCAGTCCGCTTCCCCCGCATCTATCGCTGGCGGCGGGATAAGCCAATATCCGGGGCGGATAGGCTGGAGTCGGTGCTCGCGCTGCTCTGATGGCGAGGTGCTTTGATGCCCCGCCTTGAGAATTGCAGCCGGTCGCGAGATTTCTCGAATCGAGTGCTTGACGCGTGGGTTTAGGGGCGTATGTTGCAGCGTTTTGTTAGGCCGATGGTGTAATGGTAACACTACTGGTTTTGGTCCAGTCATTCGGGGTTCGAATCCCTGTCGGCCTGCCACTTTACGACCGCAGGCCCTGCGGCACGCGCACCACGCGGCGGTGCCCCAACCGCGCAGAGCGCTCCGGCTCCGCACAACGATCGACACAGCCTTTTCCGTTCGGTCGGGCGATGAATCAGCCCGACTACTTGTCGAGGCATGGATCATCCACCTACGTGCCAGCCCTTATGCTCTTTCTCCCCAACTTCCTGTCTCTGGGGGCATCGTCGCAAAGGGTGGTTTACTGGCCTAAAAAATCTCCAGCAGAAATTTGCTGCCGGGTGCCGGGTGCCAGTTCGAGGTTGAGGTATTTTCCCTGATGGGACACCTGGACCTCAGGAAGGGCGTTTTGGCCGGCGTGGATCGTTGCGCTGGCCAGTTGGCCGTCTTGCCACTCGATATCAACGGTGAAGTCACCGCGGGCGCGCAGGCCGCGGGCGTGGCCGTCGGGCCAGCGGTCGAAGGGCAGTGCGGGCAGGAGCTTGAGTTCGTCGTTGTGGCTGTGCAGCAGCATCTCGGCGACACCGGCGGTGGCACCAAAGTTGCCGTCGATCTGGAACGGCGGGTGAGTGTTCCAGAGGTTGGACAGCGAGGATTGAGCGAGGATCGCGTGGAGGTTTTCGTAGGCGCGCGCGCCATCGGAGAGGCGGGCAAAGATGCAGATCGTCCAGGCGCGGCTCCAGCCGGTGCCGGCGCCGCCTTTTTCCAGGCGGTGTTCGATGCTGCGGAGCACAGCCTCGCGCATTTTGGGGTCGTCGTCGAGGTTGATCACGTTGCCGGGAAAGGCACCGATCACGTGGGAGATGTGGCGGTGGCCGGGTTCATTTTCGCCAAAGTCATACCACCATTCCATCAGTCTTCCGTCGTCGCCGATGCGCGGGCGCACCACCTTGGGCAGGGTCTGGCGGATTTCCTGCACAAAGGGATCGTTGCATTTGCCGAGGGCTTTTGCGGCTTCGAGGTATTCCTCGAAGACCTGGATGATCATGAACAGATCGTAGGTGACGCCTTCGGACAGCGTGGCCACAATGGTCTCCCCCGCGTCGTCCTGATAGGTAAACATGTTTTCCGGCGAGGCGGCGGGGCGAGAGGTGAGTTTTCCGTCGGGGCCGGGCATCAGCCAGGATTTGGCAAAACGAGTGGACTCGGTGAGCACGTCCCAGTGCTGCGCGAGGAATTCGGGATCGCGCTGGAAGCGGTAGTGGTCGGCGATGTGGAAGGTGAGCCACTGGCCGCTGAGTAGTGAGCCGCCCCAGCGGACCCGGGTGGACATGGGCTTGGCATAGCCCCATATGTCGGTGGCGTGGCCCATCGCCCAGCCCTCCATACCCATGCGCTCGGCCATTTCCCGGCCATGCGGCTGATAGGTGCGGATCAGGTGGAAGAGCGGGTGGTGCGTCTCGGAGAGGTTGGTCGTATCCGCCGGCCAGTAGTTCATCTGGAGGTTGATGTTGAGGTGGTAATCAGACTTCCACGGCGGATTCAGGAATGGATTCCAGAGGCCTTGCAGGTTGGCGGGGAAGGAACCGGGGCGTGACGAAGTGATGAGCAGGTAGCGGCCCATTTGGAAAAGTGCTTCCATGATAGCCGGGTCGTCGTGCTGGCCTTCTTGGATCCGACGCAGGCGCTCACGGGTGGGCAAGGCCAGGATCTCGTTGGCGGTGGCTCCGAAACTAACCTCCACGCGATTGAAATACTGCTGGTGCGCCGCGATGGCATCGGCGCGGAGCGAGTGCAGCGAGTGGCTGCCGAGGCGGTCGAGGTCGCTCAAGGCTTTCGTCTGCCAGCCATCGGCCAGTGGGCGGCCAGGGGATTGGCGGTTCACATCGGTAGCGACCGATAGGAAGAGGGTGACCGCCTCGGTTCCGTCGAATTTAAGTCGACCATCGGCAGTGGAGGAGGCTGCGGGCCGTGAGCGAACGCGGCTGACGAAACGCGTGCCGAATTCCCCGTCGGCTTGGTGCTCAAACACCAAGTCCCCATCGACACTGTGGGCAGCCTCAATGCCGGCTGAAAATGTGATCGGCTGATCGGCTTTAATGTGGACGATGAGAACATCGGCTCCCGCGCTGGCGAAGACCTCTTGCGTGATGGTGGCTCCGTCGGCCAGAGTGTGGCGGGTAGTGGCGATGCCGGTCTTCAGATCCAGCTCGCGGCGGGTGGCGGCAAGCTCACCCGATTCGCCGTAGTCCAGCTCCAGCCAGCCGACGAGCTGGTAGGCATTCGGGCGCCTGCCATCCTGGATGTGTTGCTCGAAGTGGCGGTCTGCTGCCTGGTAGTCTCCCTCCGCCACCAACTGTCGGATGATTTCCAAATGCTCATCGGCGTCCTCGCCGATTTTCATCTCACCCTGATTCTCCCAGATGGTCTCCTCGTTGATGAGGATCTTTTCCTGGGGGAAGCTGCCCCATGGCATGGCACCGAGGCGGCCATTGCCAACGGGATAAGCCTCGTCCCATTTGTCGGCTGCCCGGTCATCCCAAATGACGAGAGGCGATGCGGGAGCAGCACTGGTGACGTTGGCCGCGAGCAAACCCGCGAGGAGGGCGAGGGCAATGGATTTCATCGCGGGTTGATTACCGCTGCTGGTTGGCAAGAGGCAAATGTTTTTTGATGGCGAATTCAAGGTTTTAGAAAAAGCAGCGGGGATCAACGACTTCTGGTTGCGAATAAAAAATCCCTGACGGGGGAGGCTGGAGTTGGCCAAATAGTTTGACACGGAGGCAGCCCAGCCACTGACTTTCTGGGACGAGTTGCTCTAGGCAATTCAGGTAGCCTGACGAATATACTTCGTTCAAAATTGAATTACAATACGCATCGCTATGTTCTCATTAATGACTCCCAGATCCTTCGCTCTGTTGCTTGTGCCGCTCGCCATTTCCCTGAGTGGCACTGCTTATGCGCAACACGATGGCCATCGTGAGGCCACCATCGACATGAACCACGGCCGCACTGACCGGGCTCAGGAACGCCTCGAAAACCTGCTGGAAGATCCGGTATCTCTGTGGCGCGGCCAGGGAGGTGTCTACGCCCGCGTAGGGAAGACGCTGGAGGAAAAGGGAGTCGGCTACTTTCGTGAGCTGGTCATACCCGAGACGCACTACACCTTGTCCATGTTTCACTCGATGCAGGGCGACGCGGCCAAAGCGCTGGAGCATGCGCAGGCAGCCGTCGCAAAAGGCTTACAAGTCGAGCGCTTTGTCGCTGGTCCACGGGAGGCCTTTGCCACGCTCTACGCGGCCGAAGGCTACCAGGCGTGGCTCGCTGAGCAGAACCCGCAGAGCCTGCTCCACGGCCCCATGCTTGGCCACGTCACCGAAGGTGCCGCCTCCTTTTGGGTACGCACTGCCGGGGAGTCCGAAGTCACGATTCAAGTATCTCCCGAGTGTTCTTGTCGCATCATCTCTGCCAGTGGCAGAACCCGCAGCGAAGATGACTACACCGCAGTCGTGCGCGTTGATGGGCTGGATCCCGATACCGATTACAACTATCGGGTGAAGATCGACGGTGAGTGGGTGGACCGGCCTGAGGACTTTTTCCGCACTGCTCCCGAACGGGGTCAGGCATCCAGCTTCCGCGTGGTTTTTACCGCTTGTGCTGGTTACGCTCCCGAGCATGAGCGGATCTGGCGCACCATCAAAAGGCAGGATCCCATGGCCTTGCTGATGCTCGGCGACAATGTCTATATCGATGACCCGGAACATGAGATAACACAGCAATTCTGCTACTACCGGCGCTACAGCAGGCCCGAGTGGCGCGACTTGGTCGCGAGCACCGGAGTGTATGCTATCTGGGATGACCACGATTTCGGCTTGGACGATTCCTTCGGTGGCCCCGAGATCGATGAGCCCGCATGGAAGCGCGAAGTCTTCAATGTGTTCCGCCAAAACTGGAACAACCCCGCCTACGGGGGAGGCGACGAACAGCCCGGCGTATGGTTCGATTTCTACATCGGCGACGTCCACTTCATCATGCTTGACGGGCGCTACTACCGCGAAGCGAATGGCCGGTTTCCCCGCAACCATCCGCCGCAATCGGAAAACCCCGTGATGCTGGGGCCGGTGCAACTGGCCTGGCTGAAGGAAACCTTGCTCGAGTCCCGTGCCACCTTCAGAGTCATCGCCTCACCTGTCCCCTGGGCTGACGGTGTCGCACCCAGAGGTAGACAAAAATACGACAAGTGGGAGGGCTTCCCCGCCGAGCGGCAGGCGATTTTTGATCATCTGGCTGAAAATGAAATCAACGGTGTGTTGCTGATCTCCGGCGACCGCCACCGGGCGGATGTCCACCGTATCGACCGCGAGAATGGCTATAGTCTCTACGACTTCATGAGCGCCATGGCGACGAACTACCATACCCACCCCTTGGTTGAGGGCTCCGGCTTTCTGTTCGGCTACAACGAGAAGAACAATTTCGGCGTGCTTGAATTCGATACCAACCGGGCCGACCCGACGATCACTATGGAGA
>PXBU01000269.1 GCA_003566795.1 Puniceicoccaceae bacterium
ACAGCAATGCCCCCGTTGGTCATGCTTTGCGCTTTCCTATCCACAACTCAACCCAACTATAAAGCAAAAACATTATGGCACACACACTACCTGAACTAGACTACGCTTATGATGCGCTCGAACCACACTTCGATGCGCGCACGATGGAAATCCATCACAGCAAGCACCACAATACCTACGTCACCAAGCTCAACGAAGCGATTGCCGGCACCGATCTTGAGTCGAAGTCAATCGACGAGCTGATTACCGACATCCCGTCGCTCCCGGCTGACAAACAAGGCCCGGTCCGCAACAACGGCGGCGGCCACGCCAACCATGCCTTCTTCTGGAAGCTCCTCAATGGCAACGGCGGCGGCACCCCGACCGGTGAGCTCGCGGCTGCGATCGACGCCGAGCTCGGCGGCTATGAGGCCTTCAAGGAGGCCTTCGCCAATGCGGGTGCTACCCGCTTCGGCTCCGGCTGGGCCTGGCTGGTGGTGAAACCGGACGGCTCGCTGGCAGTTACCTCCACCCCCAACCAGGACAGCCCGTTGATGAAGGGCATCGCGGAGGTCGAGGGCACCCCGGTCATCGGCATCGACGTCTGGGAACACGCCTACTACCTGAAGTATCAAAACCTGCGTCCCAAGTATATCGAAGCCTTCTGGAACATCGTTGACTGGAACGTCGCCGAACAAAACTACCAGCAGGCCAAGAGCTAAACCGACAGGTGAAGCAACTCTCCCAGAGCCGCCCTCCAGGGCGGCTCTTTTTTTGCGCGAACGATCAGAACCGTAGGGGCTTTCCTGGGGAAGCCCGCGAACGTCGAGGAAGGTTGCGGAAAGGACGGGAGTCGCGCAAGGTTCGCGGGTGGCGCGAGCACCACCCCTACGCAATAATGGCAAATGGCGGATGAGTAATAACTGATGCGGAAGCGCCGCACTCCGTAGGGGCTTTCCTACGGGAAGCCCGCGAGCGTCCAGGTAGGTTGCGGAAAGGACGAGATTCGCGCAAGGTTCGCGGGTGTGAGTGGACACAACGCTGGTTCGTTCGGTGCCGCCCCATACGTCCGACAGGCGACAAGTGTCAGCGCAGGCAACCGGGGATTCGCAGTGCCTCGCAAGCGTCGGGTCGAGGCATTAACCCTCTCCTACAGGGCGCGGCGGCAAGCCGAGTGCGTGGCAGGCGGCCTTCATCATTGGGTGGGCGTCGACATCCTCGCGGGACCAGATTTCCAGTGCCCGGGCGCCCTGGTGGACCAGCATCGAGAGACCATTGGCTACGGGCAGTCCGCGGGCAGAAGCTTGCTGCAACAGGGTGGTCGCCGGGGGATTGTAGATCATATCATAGACCTTCCAGCCCTCCGGCAGCAGGGATACATCGAAGGGCGGCGGATCGTCCGATTGCAGCCCGAGCGAGGTGGCATTGATCAAGACACCAGTCGCAGGTAGCTCCGCCAGCGGTGCATCCAGCGCGAACGCCTCGGCATGGCCACCGCCCGGCATCGCAGCCAATACCTCCATCAGCCCTGCCAGTCGCGAGGCGGTGCGATTTCCCACGTAGAGTTTTTCACAGGATTCCAGCACGCACTGCACGGCAGCTGCGCGCGCCGCACCGCCGGAGCCCAACAAGATCACCGTCGCGCCCTTGAGCTCAAAGCCCAAATCCTCCCGCAGGCCCTGCTTCAAGCCATAACCATCGGTATTGAAGCCGTCGTAGCCGAACTCACCCCACACCAATGTGTTGACCGCACCCATTTGCTCCGCATCCGGCGAGACGGCCTGGATCAAATCCATTGCCTGCACCTTGTGCGGAATCGTCAGATTCAGCCCTAGAAAGTTGTGCGCGTGAAATAGATGCAGCGCTTCGCCCAAATCCTCTGGTGCCACATCGAAGCGGTAGTAGGTCCAGTCGTTGAAGCGGGAGTCCTGCTCTCGCAGCCGCTGGATCGCCGCATTATGCATAGCCGGGCTGACGGAATGCCGGATCGGATGCCCCAGAACCGCCAGTGCAGTGCCGCCGAATTCAAACCGTCCCAGGTCGTCAACGGTGTAAGTAAAATCAGTGTTGGGCATTTTGGTGGACGGTTGACGGTGAATGGTGGGCGGTGAGCTGTGGACAGTGGGCGGTAATCGGATTTTACCTGGAAGGTAAGTTGCATCCTGAATGAACCTCGTAGAACGGCGCGGGCTATTATTTTTGCAGCCGCAACAGCACCCGGCAAGCGGGCACGCCACAGCCTCGGTTACGAGATGTTTACCTAAGCCGGAGCACCGGCTGGCGCTTCGTCACCGGCTAAACCGCCTTTGTCTTCATCCTGTTTGGCCTCCTTTTTCTCTTTCTCCTCTTCCGAGAGTTCTTCCGGCTCAGGCTCGGGAAGGTCGCGTTTGATAATCGGGGAACGGATCTCGCCAAAATCGAGGATCTCGTGCACATGCTTGCCATCAATCGTCTCGTGCTCGAGGAGCGCCTCCGCGCAAAGGTCGAGAGCCTTACGCTTTTCTTGCAAAATTTCCAAACAACGCCGATACTGCTCTTCCACGATCTCATGGATCGCGTTGTCGATCCTTTGCGCCGTCGCCTCGCTGTAGTTTTGCGAACGGGCGACTTCCTGCCCGAGAAAGACATGATCCTTGTTTTCCCCGTAGGCTACCGGACCAAGGTCCGTCATCCCCCAGTCGCAGACCATGTGGCGGGCGGTCTTCGTAACCATGCGGATGTCGCCGGAAGCACCGGACGTGATGTCACCCATCACAATCTCTTCCGCACAACGCCCCCCCATGCCACAGCAAATCTGGTTGAGTAGACGACGCTTGGAATGATTCAACACGTCCTTTTTCGGCATAAACATGGTCGAGCCGAGACTCTGCCCACGGGGAATAATGGTAACCTTATGAACCGGAAGATGCCCGTCATCGACAACAGCCTGCACGATGGCGTGGCCAGCCTCGTGGTAGGCGGTGATCTTGCGGTCCTCATCATCCATCAGCTTGCGCCGCTCGCGTCCGAAGGAGATCTTGTCGCGGGCATCATCGATGTCCTGCATCTCGACCACCTTCTTATCAAAGCGCGCGGCAATCAGCGCACCTTCATTTAGAAGGTTCGCCAAATCAGCCCCGGAGAAACCGGGCGTGTTGCGAGCGACGTGCTCCAGATTGACCTCTTCGGCGAGGGCAATTTTCTTCGAGTGCACCTTCAAAATCTGGTGGCGTCCGTTCAAATCCGGCAAATCGATCGTGACTTGGCGATCAAAACGCCCCGGGCGCAGCAGCGCACTGTCAAGGACGTCAGGCCGGTTGGTGGCCGCGATAATGATCACCCCCTCGTGGCCGTCGAAGCCATCCATTTCCACCAGCAGGGAGTTGAGGGTTTGCTCACGCTCGTCATTTCCTCCGCCAAGCCCGGCTCCACGCTGGCGTCCGACGGCGTCAATCTCATCAATAAAAACGATGCAGGGAGCGTTTTTACGGCCCTGCTCAAACATGTCGCGCACCCGGGCGGCGCCAACACCGACAAACATCTCCACAAAGTCGGAACCGCTGATGGAAAAGAACGGCACGTCCGCCTCGCCCGCGACTGCCTTGGCCAGCAGCGTCTTACCGGTGCCGGGAGGGCCAAACATCAGCACGCCCTTGGGAATCCGGCCACCGATGCGTTGAAACTTCTTCGGGTCCTTCAGGAAATCAACCACCTCTGAGACCTCCTCCTTGGCCTCATCGCAACCAGCCACGTCTTTGAAAGTGACGGCATCCTTCTCGCGCGTCAGCATTTTTGCTTTACTTTTGCCAAAGCTCATCGCCCCACGACCCGCATTCTTCAGCTGCCGCACGAAGAGGAAATAAAGCAGGCCAATGATCAGAATAAACGGCAGGAGGCTGATCAGCACATCCTGCACCGCAGTGCTCGACGGTTTTTCCCGCAAAACCTCACGCACGAGCAAGAAATCCTCTTCCGTCAAACGGCCGCGCGAGGTGAAAGGCACTTTCTCTGGTCCATCGCTGGAGGAAAATTCATCGCGATTCATGGCAGAAAGGGCCGAACGTGACATCTCGCCCTTAATGACGTAGCCATCACGGCCAAACGACGTGTCGGGCTCCATCACGCCATCGCCCTTGCCGATTTTCTCATCTTTGACGGCCTGCACCAACTCACTGATCGTGAGCTGCTGGACATTTGAGCCGGCACCCGGGTTCGCAAACCAGATGGTCAAAATGGCGGCGACAATCACCAAATAGATGAGTAACACCTTGGGCTGGAAGCGTTGCGGCCCATTGTTTCCGGAATTATTCTGCTGTGGACTGTTGTTCTCTGAAGACATTTGAACGGGTCAAAGTGGATTCCTGTGCCGGTAAGTCAATCTAAGAGCCTGCTTTGTCTGCTCGGTAATTTTAAAACGTTCGGCAGGCGGGAAGCCCGGCACCCAAATCACCTCCCCGGCAGTGGTAGTGACCACCGGCAGCTGCTTGCGTTCCCTCTGCGGGATGCGCCGGTCTATAAACCAGTCCTTCAATTTCTTGCGACCGGGTGCGCCAAGTGGATGGAAACGATCTCCCGGGCGGCAGCTGCGCACCTCCAGCAGGCTCTCCAATGGCACGGACAGGACAGCCTCGCAGGCTGCATCCAACTCGCCCCGCAGGATCGACTGGCGGCGTGGCGCATCCAGCGTTAACAATTCAGAATCCAGCACATAGCCGCTGGAGAGCACCACCGTCTCGCCCGGCTCAAACTGCACGTGCCGCAGGGGCGCCGTCATCTCGTCCTGCTCGACCCAGATCTGTTCCGAATCATAGCAAACCATGCTGGAACCAGCGCTCTGCCGACTGGGACCGCGCCCGCTGGTCAAACCTTCAATTAAAATATTCAGTGCTGCTGCGCTAAAAGATCCCATCAAGCCATGCGCCTGCAGCCATGCGGCCAAAGCACGGCGAATCAGCGCACGCGGCAAGGAACCAAGCAAAGCCCGGGAGAGTCTTTTTTCTGCCTTAAAAGCAGCTGGCAATCGCTCCCGGGCAAGTGCGTCCAAAGCCACCGCATCCTCTTCCAGTAATTGGCGGGTGCGGGCGGCACCGATTGCGGGGTCACGATCCAGCGCTTCGATCAGATCCGGTATCACTTCATGCCGCAAGGCATTGCGCACGATTGCAGTATCCTC
>PXBU01000075.1 GCA_003566795.1 Puniceicoccaceae bacterium
CGGGGCAGCCCGAGCATACCGACGACGCTGGCTCCGCCTGTGCAGTCGATGATCTGTTTGCATTTGACCTGGCGCTGCGTGCCGAAGCCGACGGCCTCGACCAGCCAACCATCGTCTGTCTGCCGGATCTTGTGGGGGAATTCGTAATAGGCGATCTCCACACCCGCCTGCTCGCACTGTTCCTCGGCCAATATTGGGTAGAGGAATTGGTTAATATGCACTTGGTTCATCCAATGGCGGCGGGGCACCTTGGAAAAGTCGGGTAGGGTTCCGCCGTCCATAATCACGGACTCCTTGACCAGTTCCCAGCCGATGCCCGCGATCACCTGCTTCTCCCAGGCATCGAAAAGTCCGGGGTAGGGCACGCCGCCGGTGGTGCCGGTGCCGCCCAGTTGGGAGCCTCGTTCAAGTAGAAGGGTGCGCGCCCCGGCCCGGCCTGCCTGAATGGCGGCGATGGTCCCAGCGGTGCCTCCGCCGACGACGAGCACATCGACTTCGGACCTTACATCCTGTTCGACCGATTCGACTGGAGTGAGGCCCTCAAGTGGCGCGCCGGCTCCATACAGGCCCTTCGCTCCAAGGCCGAGAGCGGCCGCGGCAGCGGCGGATTTTTTTAAGAATTGGCGACGGGCGAGGGGTGTTTTTTTCATAAGTATAATCGGGTTTGTTTCAAAGGGTTTTAAAAATTTTTGGCGTTGAGGTAAGCGCTTTTACGGCTGCGCGAGTCGGATCGAGAGCGTTGGGCCGGGCAAGTTGGGGTGTCGCCGGCTGGCAAATCCATGCACCAGACCGTGATTCTCTATTTCGGCGGTTTCGCGGACGACGAGTAGCGTGACGGGCCGCCCGGCGTGATCGCTTAAAAAATCGGCCAAGCGTCGATCTTCGATGCCATAGCGCCCTTTCTGTATTCCATACGGGATGACAAAAGAGCCGAGTTCAACCAAGCGCTCGGGCTTTAAATTCAGCGCCCTGCCGTGGCTGGCAGGGGCATTCTCCACATCCAGTGTCTCCTCATCCCACACTGGATCGCCAGTCACACCGAAGACGAGGAAGGTCGCTTCAGGAACCAGCGAGGCAAATCCCCAGCCGGTAGGCGCGAATTCGAGCGCGAGCTCGGCCTCGATGATCGTGTTTTCGGCGTAATCCGTAAGATCAAACCCGAGGTAGGCGTGCCGCATGGCGGAACCGTTTTTCACCAATAAAAGCGTCTCGGATCGGTGCACCTCGCGCCCGTCCAGGAAAACGCGCCCAACGTAGGCATCGCGGGATGTCGTCAGGCGCCGCCAGTCATCGCCCCGACGTGGGGGGCCGATTTGACGTAGACCGAAAGACTGATCGGAGAATGCCTGGACCGCTCCGAGGGATTCAAGACCCGCGGCATTGAATTCACCCTCACGGATTTTAAGGCTTTGCCCGAACAAAAGATGCTGAACTTCCACCATGCCCTGATAGACCTTGGTGCTGGTTTCACGTGTTTCGGCGTCCACGATGATCGAGAAGCGGGTGCCGTGATCGATCACATCGACACTCGGAGTGGAAACTTTGAAGCCGATTGCCGACTCTGGGACATCGGCGATGACCAATCCCTCGACGAGGCGGCAGTGCATCCGATCGATCAACTCCAATGCAGCCGGAGCCTCGATCGTCACCCTGGCCCCGGAGTCAAAAACCACGGTCGCCAACCCTTCGATCAGGCGGAGTGTGCCCGGGCCAAGCTGTGCGCCGGCGGCAGTGGGAAGGTGGGTGGACTCCCAGCGGGCTCCGCTGGTTGACTCGATGTGGGCAAACACCTGTTTGCTGGCCTCTGGCTTTGGCCAGAATAAAACCAACGCAATCAGCAAGCTGGCCACCATGGCCGCCGCCGCCCCCAGCAGCTGCCGGGGGAAGCGCAGCGCTTGGCTTTTGATCGGTTGGCGGCGCATGAGCTCCGGTATCAATCCTTCGGAGTGATCGAGATGAAGCTGGGCATGGATATCCATTTGCCGACGATAGCGCTCGCGGGCGGACTCGCTCTCTTTCAAGTATTGCTGGAGTTCCTGCTGTTCCGCCTCGTCGATCCAGCCGTCCATCAGGCCGTTGATCAATTCAAGCAGGCGCTCGTCGTTTTGATTGCGCTCTTTCATGACGCCAGCTCCCGCAGTTTAAATTCGATGCAGACTTGGAGGCCGTCGCGGATTCGTTTCAGGCTCATTTTAATGGCACTTTCCCGCTTATTGAACTGCTTTGCCAGTTGCTTGATCTGAAGGTCACCCCGATAGCGGGAGTTGATCAGATCGCGCTGCCGCTCCGGGAGCTGCACCAAGCAATCGCGCAAGGCTAACTGCCGAGCTTCCGCATCGTCGTCGGGCATATCTGATGGCTCCGCTAAAAGGGCCAGCAATTCGTCATCAAATACGTGACGGTCACGCTTACGGTCGCGGCGGAAGCGCAGGCACTCGTAGTAGGCACAGCGCTTGGCCCAGGCGCGAAAGTTGCTCCCCGCCTCGAAATCATTCGCCTTACGCCAGAGGACGAGGTTGGTCTCCTGAAGCACATCACGGGCATCATGCAGATTCCCCAGCAACATGTAGATGTAGCTGTAGAGTTCGCTCTGGTGGTCCGTGACCTCGCGTATAAATGCCTCGTTTAGTTGATTCACTTCACTGATTAAACACCCAAAACCCGATTTGGGTCACTTGGTTTTTCGAAGTTTACTCGTCCCGTTTTCCGATCGCCCATTGAATACCCTGTCGTGTCACTCTTTGAAACTCCTCCCCATGGAAGGTTTCAGTCGCATGCCCCAGGCTAATGCCGAACACGCGACCCTCGCCAAACCGGTGAGTCCAAATCGTGGGATGTTCAACGCCCTCACCGGACGTCCCAACAGCGAGCACTTCGACACCGTCCTGCATCCCATGGATTCGATAGAGCTCGCCCTGTTCATGACTCCATTGCTCAGGCAGACCGGCCATGATGGGATGATCTGGCCGGCGCACCTGCGTTGTCACAGGGTGGTGGGCCTCATGATTGCGACTGGTGACCCCGCAAAACGCATTCCACAACCCGGTGCGGTTTTCATCGGGCCAAAAATTGTGCAAGGTGCCATGGATCAAAACCGCTGGCAATCCCTCGCGGTGGGGTGCGACAATGCGCTTTACCCAGTCATCATTATGGTATCGGGGGGCGTTGCATTTATTATAAACCACAAGATCAAAACCCTCGGCCCAATCCTCCCGTGCAAAAGCTGGATGGCGTTGGAAATCGGGGCTCTGCTGCGGGTGGCCAACGATGGATGTTGTTATATTAACCTTTTTAATTCCGACTTCAGCCAATGCCTCGCGGATGATTTTAACGACAATGGGTGCTTGTCCATCGTAGTCATGCCAACCGCCGCCGGTTACGTAGAGCACGTGCACGAGCCGATCATCCGATTCCGCGTGAATCGGCGAGATGAAAGCGATGCCAGCTGTCGCCATGACGATCGCGCAAAGGAGCCTGTAAAATCTGTTCATATTTCTTTTCGGTGGATAAGACAAGAGAGGCTACAAGGGAAGGGCCACCTTAATCCATGGGGCCGTAGATGAATTGCGCAGTGGCGGTCGTGGCGCTGTCGGACACCACCCGCACCCAATGGGCGTGGAAGCCGCTGGGGAACTTGTGGGTCACGGTCTCGCCTGCCTTTATCTCGAAGGATTGATAGGCCGACCAAGTATCGTCGGCGAGGAAGTCGAGTTCTACGGTGATGACGGCGTCTGCGCTGCTGGTGAGGGTGAGCTCTTTGCGGTCGTAACCATACATCAAATACGGATCGGACGGGGCGTTGGCCTCGGCTGGGGTGTTTTTCCAAGGGCCACCGAAGCCTCGGGGTTCGCCCATGCGCCAGAGGTCGTCCACCTCGCCGAGCCAGAGAGCGGCACTGCCATCGGGGTTGCGGATGAGATTGTTGGCCACAGGGGCGTCGTCGCGCACGCCGGTGAGGACAAAGAGTCCGCGCCAGGCGGCGAAGTCGGTGATGCGTTTGCCGTGGGTGACGAGGGCGCGCATCTTCCGGTGGCCGCCGGAGTTCATGCGCGGCACTTCGTAAAAGGTGCCGTGGCTGTTAAGGAGCGCGCGCTCGGTGACCACCTCGCGCTCGCCGCGCGCCCACCCGGAGGCGAAGGGCTCGTCGTAGCCTTCGTGTAGACGCGGCAGGCGAAAACGGACGCCCCTTTCCTCGATCCAGACGGAGGCCTCATCGGAGCCGAAGGCTTGCTTCGTAGAAGCCTCCCTGCGCAGGCGTTGCTCGGCAGCTTCGTCGTTGTTGTCGGTAAAGCCGAGTGCGCCGTCGATGATGTGATAGCCGGCATTGGAGGCAAATTCGAGCGAGAGGTCGTCGTGGTCGCGGACGCGGATAATACCGTCGGAGACAGGTGTGTCGTCACCGATGTCGGCGAGGGCGGCGAATTCGGCCGAGGCGGCGGCATCCGCCGGAGCGGCGTGCGGGTAGGGCGAATGCAGGTGGAAGAAGGCGGTGAGGTTCGCGCTGGCGGCGGAGGATTTGAGGCGCACCCAGGGCGCGTCAATGCTGCCTAATAACTCGTGGACGTAGCCACCGGCGGGCACGGTGACGGCGCGGACGGCGGACCACTCGGGGGTGCCTTGGCTGGATTGGATCTCGATTTCAACCGGTGCTTGGCCGAGGTTACGAAGGTGCAGGGTCCGGCTGGTGAAGCCTTGGATAAGAAAGGGGTCCGAGGTCTGGTCGGCAGCGACCTCGTCGTTCATCCACACCGCGCCGTGGCCAGCAGGGGAGCCCCAGTTTTTGATGTCGTCCATGGTGCCGAACCAGAGGTTGGACTGGTTGCGGAGAGCGAGCCGGTTGGCGAATCTGGAGAGGTCATTTTTACCCATCACGATCTCGCCGTTGAACATGGCGTAGTCTGTGGGCATTTTGTAATAGCTGGAGATCGGCTCCAGCCCGGCGAAGTTGGCGGCGCTGAAGGTTTCGGGGAAATCAAAGAAGATGCCATGCATGTGCATCAGATAGATACTGGAGGGGTCTTCGGGGTCGAGCTGGCGGATGCGGGGCCACTCCGTATGCCAGCCGTGCGAGCCGTCGTGCGAATAGGAGCCTTTAGGGAGACGCCACAGGTTCCACTCCTGGTTTTCCA
>PXBU01000035.1 GCA_003566795.1 Puniceicoccaceae bacterium
ATGATGAGAAAACTTATTTTATGGAACAGTAGTGCCGGTTCGAGCATTTGCTTATTCAACCGTCGTGCCTAACCGGCACGGCGGTTTTTGTTTCGGATTAACGAATCGAAACTTGCGGCTGGTGCGGAATTGACGGTATTTCTAAATCTTTAAGTCAGCTATGCTGCCACCGCGAATCACAGCACCTATTGTCCGTAGCCGCACCGTTCACCGGGCGGGGCGTTCAATGCTTCATCGGCTGGCGACGATGGCCTGCGGCGGGCGGAGGATCGCACCGGCTTGCGGATTCATGTTGCTCTTGCTGGCCACACCCTGCCTCAGCAGCGGCCAGGCGGCCTCCACCGCGACCTTACAGGACACCCTGGCGCAGGCCCAGGCGGCACTGGCAGCAGGCGACTATGCGCAGGCCCACGCTAGGTTCGAGACAATTGAGACCACCTTTGGGCGGGAGCCGGAGGTGCAGCAGGCCTCTTTCCGTCTGATCGTGCTGCCGCTGCATGCCTACGCGGCACTCTTGGCGGGCGAGCCCGTCAAGGCAGTCGAGCGCTTCGACACCTATCTGGAGGAGTTCCCGGACGACCGCTCGCGCATGCCCTTTGTGTTGTTCAATCTGGCGCGGGCGCATCAGGAAATGGGCGATAGCGGAAAGGCGATCGAAGCCTACCTCCGTTTCGTCGCGCTCAACCCGGCGCGTGCCGAGGCGGCGCTGGCTACGCTGGCGGCGGCCGAGCTAATGTTTGCCTCCGACCGGGCGGATGAAGGCTTTGAGACGCTGGCGGCACTGATCGAACGCGACCCGCCCGCGATCATCCGCAACAAGGCCCGCCTTACCTCGCTGCAACAAGCGCTGAAGCTGGGGCGCGTGGCAGCGGCCCGCGGTCTGCTGTTGGACCAGGCCTGGGATATCTCGGAGATGCCCGAACTGGCGGTGCTGGCCTTTGCCGCAATGGAAATGGGGCAAAGTCTGCTGGCTGAGCGGCAATTTGCCGATGCCTTGACCAGCTACCGGCTGGTTCCTCCCTTTCCACAACTAGTTGAGGCGCAGGAGCGGCGCCTGCGCGAGACCCGCGAGCTGTTCGAATCCCGCAGAAATTCGATTGGCCTATACCAGGGCGGACAATTCTGGATCCAGTTCTACCAGCAGCTGATTGCGCGCCTGGAGCAGCAATTGGAGGCACTCCGGCGAGCCGAGGACTACACGCCTGATCTCTACCTGGCTATGGGGCAGGCCTACCTGCTCGACGGCCGGCCTCACGAGGCCTGGATTCTGTTTGAGACACTGGCGCGTGATGAGACCCTTCCCTCCACCAAGCAGGCCGAGGCCCACTACCGCTGGATTATAGCTGCGATCGAAGTCGGGGTGTGGGAGGATGCCTTTCGCATCGCGGAGGGCTTTGGCGAGCGCTTCCCGGACTCACCGCTGGTGCCCGATGCGCTCTACCTGCTGGCGACGACTCATCAACAAGCGGGCGAATACCGCGACGCGCTGCAAGTGCTCGATCTTTTCCTGCGCAATTATCGCAATCACCAGTTGGCCCCGCGCGTGCTGTTTGTGCGCGGCTTCAATCACAATTTGTTGAACCAGCCCGAGCGGGCACGGGAGGACTTTGAGACCTTTATCCGTCGGCACCCGGATCACGCGTTGCTGCTGGATGCCCGTTACTGGCGTGCCATGACCTTTTTCGCCGAGATGGACTACGCCGCCACCATGGAAGCGCTCGACGCCTTGGTGCCGGAGGTGCGCGGCCACCGCCTCCAACCGGAAATCGCCTACCGGCGGGCCGCCATCTTCTATGCCAAGCAGGATTTTGAGACCGCGCTGGCCGAGGTAAACGACTTTCTGGAGACTTATCCCCGCCACGTTCGCAGCAGCGAGGCCCGCGTGCTGCTGGGCGATATTCAGATGGGCCGCGGCGATCTGACCCGGGCGCGCCAGATCTTTGCAGCGATCGACCCTTCAGCTGGGCATCTCTTCACCTATGCGGTCTTCCAGACCGGCAAGATCCTGCGCGCGGTGGCGGGTGCCGATGATCGCAGCGAGTCACGGGCGGCGCTACTCGAATCCCATTTACGGCATTTTGAGAACTATGTCGCCCGTGACGACATCCCGGTCGCGAGCAAGGAGCGGATCAGCGAAGCGCTCTACTGGATTGGCTGGACGCATATCGAACGGGATGAGCCGGAGCGAGCCCGCGAGATCTTTGTGCGCGCGCTGGAGCGCTTCGGCGACGACCTCGAGGCGCTGCAAGTGCCCAACATAATCGATGCCTACGTGCGCATCGAACAAGGCATTCAAGGCTACGGGCGCGCCGAGCGCGATGCGGCGCTGGAAGCATGGATTCGCGGACAAAAAGAGACCGCGCTGGCGGCAGAACGCTTCACTTACTATGCTCGGCTTACTTTCTACCTACTGGACAGGCTCAGCCCCGAGAACCCGGAGCACTTGCTGCTGGAGACGGCGGAGCAGGTCCCGATGGAGCGCCTCGATGCCGAGGGACTGGGGCGGATCGCTGCCGGTCTGGTCGAGCAGCGTCCAGAAGTCGCCATCGAATATTTGGAGCGGCTGGAAGATGAGTTTCCCGACAGCCGCCACCGTAGCTACGGCTACTTTACCCGCGCTATTTTGCTGATACAGGATGAACGCTATCGAGCTGCCGGCAGCGAACTGGAACGCTTCCGCGCTGAGAGCCCGCAGCACCCCTTCGCCGACCGCGCCTCCCTGCTCTATGCCGACACTTTGATTCGATCAGGCCGCCACGAAGCTGCGACCGATGTGCTCGAAGAACTGCTGCGCCAGCGCGAGTCGCGGGGGCGCCCGCATGCCGAGGCCCTACTGGCTCTCAGCCGCAACGCCGAGGCGGCGGGCCGAGTGGAGCGGGCCATCCCCTACGCCCAGCGGGTCTACAACGTCTATCGCGCCTACCCGGACCTGGTGGCCGAAGCCTACTGGATGAGTGCACTCCAGTTTGAGCGCATCGGTGACCCGGTGGCAGCCTACCGGACGCTGGATGAAATGCTGGCAGACCAGCAGCTCCAGGCACTCCCCATCGCCGAGCAGGCCAAGACCAAACGCGCCGCGATCCGGGCTGAACTGCCACCCGGGGCCCTTGATGCACCCGCTGAGTCCGAAACAACCGCCGAAGCCGGAAAGGAGAGCGCAACCTGATGACAATATCCTGGCATCATACGCTTTGGCGGACGCCCTTGCTCTGCATCCTGTGCGGCCTGGCTGTGCTCACCGGCAACCCAGCCCACAGTCAAGACACGTCCAGACTCGAGACAATCCGCCAGGAACTCGACGGGGCGGTGAATCTGCTACTAGATAACCGCAGTCGCGCCTCCGGACAGATCGTGCAATGGGATGGCCGCGAGCTGCGCCTCGCAGTGACGCTGGATGCCGGCCAAGCTGAAATGACCTTCGCCGCAGAGGACATTCGTGAGATCCGCTTTCCGGGCGGCGAGTATCTGGAACAGCTCCATCAGTGGATGGAGGACCCAGAACACGCCGACAAAGCACTCGAACTCTTTCAAGCTTTTTGGGAACAGCGCGAAGCCTATCTCCCTTATTTAAGTTCGGCGGAACTCAACCTCTTCCTCGAATACGTGCGCTTCGCGCTGGAACAGGGCCAACCGGATCGCGCCATCACACTGGTCGAAGCCCTACGCCCCAGGATCGAGGACGAGCGGCAAATTGAGTCGCTGGATAATGCCCTTTTACTCGCCAGCTTTCAAACCCGTCGGCACGAGGAAGCCGCCCGACGGGCAGAAGCCTGGATTGAACAGTCCCAACCCGCCGGAGCTTCAGCGCTCGGTTGGCGCATCCTGGCGGAGCTCCACTTCCAAAAAGAGAGCTATGAAGCCAGTCTCTGGACCGCACTCTACCCCATCGCCTTTGCCAACCAGATCCTGCCCGAATACCTCGATGTCTGCTACGCCTTTGCCGTGGCTGCCGCGACAGAAACCCGCCAAAAAGATCTGGCCGACCGATTGGCCAATGAGATGCAGCAGCGGGGACTCAACTGGCCAGTCGAGTTGACCCTGCTCGAAGCCTATCAACCGCAGGCACTGGAGCCCGACCCCGAATCCACCGATGAGGAACTGCTCGAACCACTACAAACCCCCTCCCCACGCGACCCGCTGCAATCCCTCCCGACACGGATCCGACAGACAGGATTTGAGCGGGATGAGGGATAGAGGGATGAGATCTGAGACTTGAGAGCTGAAAAAACTGGAAAGCCGGAACTGAAAACTGGAAACTGAAAACTGAAGAACCCACAACATGAAACGACCTAAACTTACCTTTCTCGCGGTGCTTAGCGCCAGCCCACTTTGCGCTCTGACCGCGCAAGCCCAGGAGGCAGCCGGTGGCACGGAGACTTCGACCTCACTGTTCGGCCTACTGCAGCAAGGCGGCTGGGCGATGTATCCGCTCGGGCTGACTGCACTCTTTATGTTCTTCCTGATTTTCTACTGCTGGCTGGAGACTCGCTCCGAGCGCTTCATTCCGGCAGCGCTGGCCCAGCCACTGGCTGATGCCCTCGCCCAGCGCGATATCCAGAGTGCCCGTGACCTCTGCCAGGCAAGCAACTCCGTGCTCTCCCGCTGTCTGGGTGCCGCCTTAAGTAAGGCACGCCCCGAAAAGGCAGACGCTAACCGCGAGAAAATTGAGGGCACCTACATGGATAACATCGAGGCCGAGGACGGTGCCTTGGCCCAGTGGATCAATTACCTGAATGTGGTCGCCGCGGTCGCGCCCATGATCGGTCTGCTCGGGACGGTCAGCGGCATGATCAGCGCCTTCCAAACCATCGGCCAGGTCGGCATGGGCGACCCCAGCGCACTTGCCTCCGATATCGGCGAGGCCCTGGTCACCACCGCCACCGGCCTGGTGATCGGCATCCCCGCCATGGTCGCCTACTTCATCTTCCGCAATCGGCTCAACACCCGCATCCTAAAAACCGTAGAAACCGGCGGCGACCTGATCGACGACCTCACGGAAGCGGAACCGGAGGGCTGAGAGCTGAGACTTGAGACCTGAGGGAGGGACGCGGATAAGCATGAAACCAAAGATACAT
>PXBU01000189.1 GCA_003566795.1 Puniceicoccaceae bacterium
AACACATGCAGGTTGGCCATGGAGATCCCGCTCAGCATGGCCCCGACGATGCCGAGGAAGCCCTGGTCGGTGCCGGCCAGGTAGAGATTCTCCAGGTGGGTGCGGCCGTCCTTGATCTTGTGGGGCGCACCGTAGATGGCTCCGTTGAGATGGCCGGTGAATTTGCGCACGGTGCGGGGGGTGAACATGTCCTTGGCGATCCGGTGCTGGTCGAGGTCGAGCTTGGACTCGGGCAGAATACCCAACGCAACCTTTTGCAATGCGCCATACCAATGCTCTTTCTGCGCGAGGTAGTCGTCCTCGCTCAGGGCGCACCATTGGTCGTGGTTGGCCATCGCGGTGATGCGTAGGAAGCCCTCGTCGAGCTGCCGGTCGCCGTAGTCGTAGTTGTTGGGGAAGCAGATCACGCCGCTGCTCGGGTCGACCAGGTCGTCTTCGACGGCGGCGTAGCGGAAGCGCTCGCGGGTGTTGAAGAAGATGATGGTGTCGTCCCAGCCGAAGTCAGTCGGCTGCCGGTCGAGCACGGTGATGGTCTCGCTGAAACTGAGCTGGCCGATGTTATCCGCGTCCGCCTCCTCGGGTTGGTCGGCGCACAGGCGGGCGGTTTCGACCGCTCCGGCGGTGGAGATGATTTTGTCGGCGGTGATGACGGCCCCATCGTCGAGCGTGACCGAGTGAGCCCGCTTGCCCTGCGTATGTATTTTTTGGATACCGCATTTCATCTTCCGCACGCCGCCGAGCTCGCGGTATTTGTTTTGCAGCAGTCGAATGATGGTGCGCACCCCCTCGAAGGGGCGCGCAAAGCCTTCAAAGAAAAGCGAGCGGAACATGATGGCGAACTGCCCGTAGTCCATGTCGTGCTCCTCCGCGCTGCCGTAATACATCACCGGGCAGAAGAGCATATCCTCTAGAAGGGGATCGGTGATGTGTCGCTGCACCGCCTCGCGCGCCGAGGTCGGAATCGCTCCCAAGTTGAAGGCATCGAGGCTGCGGACCTCTTCGGCCAGGGCGCGGAAGTTGTCGATTTGCTGCGGGAAGGCCCGGGCCACTTCAGACTCCAGCAGGGCGAAGTCGTTGCTGAACTTCAATTCACAGCCCGGGAAGGCCACCTTCGAGCCGTATTGCGGGCAGAGATCCAACGCGTCATAGGGAATGCGCAGCTGGCGCAGCAGCTTGGCCAGTGGCGTGCCTTTCGTGCCCTTGGGCACGTAATTGGTCATGGCATGCAGGCCGACATCGTATTTGCGCCCGTCGATACTGTAGAAGGAATTGAGCCCGCCGGAGGCGTTGTGCCGCTCCAGAATGATGACGTCCTTACCCGCCAGCGCGAGCCGGATGCCGGCGGCCATGCCCGCCATGCCGGCACCGATGATGACTGTCTCGAAGTGTTGTCCGTTGAGGGAAGTAGGCATAGGTAGCTGTTGCTTCAAATAAGTTTTTTAAAAAAATGCGACGGTAGTGACGGCATGATAGTGCCGTCTTTTCCTGAGTTCAACAATTGGCCATTAATTTGCTTTGATTCTTCACTTGCGGCACGGTCTACTTTCCTCTGGCGCAAATCCAGATTTTTAACCACGAATTTAATAATAACCAACGACCACATTCAAATGAGCACAAACTCGAAAACAAAGACGCTCTCCAAGAAAAAAGCGGCTCCCGGTAGAACGGCGGCGGACACACATGTTCGTTTTAATATCGGGACGGATAAGGAGACGATGAAAGCTTCGATCCTGAACCACCTGCACTACACCTTGGCGCGGCATCCGGAGAGTGCGAGCAAAGACGAGTGGTGGACGGCTACCTCCCTTGCCGTGCGCGACCGTATTTTGGATCGCTTTATGAGGACGCAGGCAGTCCATCACGAGAAAAAGGTGCGGCGGGCCTACTACCTGAGCCTGGAGTATCTAATGGGCCGCCTGCTGATTAATAATTTGCACAATTCGGGCCTCTACGCATCCACCCGTGAGGCGTTGGGAGAGCTGGATCAGGACTTTGATATGATCGCCGATGAGGAACTGGATATGGGCCTCGGTAACGGAGGCCTGGGGCGGCTGGCTTCCTGTTTTTTGGATTCCCTCGCCACGCTTGATTTGCCTGCAATTGGCTACGGGATTCACTATGAGTTCGGTCTTTTTAGGCAAGAGTTCAGGAACGGCTTCCAGGTGGAGCACCCCGATGCCTGGCAGGAAAAAGGCTGCCCATGGGAGATCATGCGCCCCAACTTTGCCCAGGAGGTAAAGCTTTACGGTCGGGTCGAGCACCGGATGGATGACAAGGGTAAGTTCCGCCCGGAATGGGTTGATTGCCGCACACTTGAGGGCATGCCCTTCGATGTGGCCATCGTCGGCTACGGTGGTGAGACGGTCAACTTCCTGCGTTTGTGGGAGTCGCGGGCCTCGCAGGAGTTCGATTTCGATGTCTTCAACGCCGGGGGCTATGTCGAGGCCGTGCGAGAAAAAGCGATGGGTGAGACGATTTCCAAGGTGCTTTACCCCAACGACAACACCGAAAGCGGCAAAGAGCTGCGCCTGGCCCAGCAATACTTTTTCGTCAGTTGCTCACTGCAGGACATCATTCGCCGCTTCCAGGAGAGTCACGACAGTTGGGACGAATTCGAGAAGTTCAACAGCATCCAGCTCAACGACACCCACCCGGCGGTGGCCGTGCCCGAGCTGATGCGCCTGCTGTTGGATGAACACCTGCTGGATTGGGACAAGGCATGGTCCATCGTGCGCGGGACCTTCAACTACACCAACCACACCTTGCTGCCCGAGGCCCTGGAAAAGTGGAGTGTGCCGCTGTTTGAGCGGATGTTGCCGCGCCATCTGGAGATTATCTACGAGATCAATGCCCGCTACCTGGAGCATGAGGTGGCGGCGATGTGGCCGGACGATGATCAAAAGAAGGCCGAGCTTTCCATCATCGAGGAAGGCCAGCCGCAGATGATCCGCATGGCTTACCTCTCAATCGTTGCTTCTGGCAAGGTGAACGGCGTGGCCGCACTGCACACCCAGCTGCTGAAGAAGCATATCTTTGCAAATTTCCACGCCCTCTACCCGGAAAAGATCGTCAATATGACCAACGGCATCACGCCGCGCCGTTGGTTGCTGGCCTGTAACCCCGGCCTGAGTGATCTGATTTCGGAGAAGGTCGGCGATGACTGGCCCAAGGATCTCACCAAGCTGCAAAAGCTGGCTGATTTCGCGGATGATGCCGACTTCCAGCAGCGGTATATGGACGTCAAGCGGGCCAACAAGCTCGCCTTTGCCGAGTTCGTGCAAGAAACCTGCGGGGTGGAGATCAGCCCGGACGCGCTCTTCGATGTGCAAATCAAGCGCCTGCACGAATACAAGCGCCAGCACTTGAATCTGCTGCACATTCTGACGCACTACCGCCGCTTGTTGAACGATGCCAATTACGACATGCCGCCGCGCGTCTTCATCTTCGGCGCCAAGGCCGCGCCGGGCTACGCGCTGGCCAAGAATATCATCCGCGCCATCAACAAGGTGGCCGAGAAGGTCAACCATGACCCGCGCGTCAACGGCAAGATCAAGATCGTCTTCCCCGAGAATTACCGCGTGACGATGGCGGAGCGCATGATTCCCGCCGCCGATCTCTCCGAGCAGATATCGACCGCAGGTAAGGAAGCCTCCGGCACCGGGAATATGAAGCTGGCCCTCAACGGAGCGCTCACGGTGGGCACGCTCGACGGCGCCAACGTCGAGATCCAGGAGGAAGTCGGCGAGGAAAACATCTTCATCTTCGGCAAGACCGTCGACGAGGTCGAAGCTACCCGCGAACAAGGCTACAACCCCTACGACTATTATAATAGTAACTGGGAGCTGAAGGCTGTCATCGACTGGTTGCAGTCCGATTTCTTTACCCCGGGCGAGGAGCATGCCTTCGAGCCCCTCGTCAGTAGCCTGCTGCAGGGAGGCGATCCTTACCTGGTGCTGGCCGACTACGCCGACTACATTCGTGCGCAGGAGGAAGTGGATAAAGCTTTCAAGGACAAGCAGCGCTGGGCCCGAATGGCGATTCTCAATACCGCCCGTGTCGGCAAGTTCTCTTCCGACCGCACCATCAGTCAATATGCCGAGCAGATCTGGAAGCTCAAGCCCGTCAAGGTAGGGGCCTCCGCCTCGTAGTAGAGGATCCAATAATTTTCCATTTTTGTAGCGAGAGGGTTTATCCCTCGATCCGAGCAGGCTCGCAATGCAAGAAGGCTCGATCCTGGCGTAAAGCCAGTCGCTACGAGATATCCGAGCAAAATCGCTATCGAAATCGGAATCGCCATCGAAATCGAAAGACCGATTGAGAGCCTGATTATCCCAATTAAAAAACGAGACCCCGTTCCCTCAGGGCTTTTTCATGTAGAACCAGAAGTCGTTGATTGTCAGTGCCTTTTCTCAAACCTTAAATTTGCCAACTCAAATGCATTTTCATCCGGTGCGCAGCCGCCAAATGAAAATGCCCTGCCGGGTTTTCGCCACTTCAGCTTTCTTGTCCTTGTCTTTCGGCAAAATCAGCGTAGGCTTTTCTTCATTATGATCGAACTGGTTAAAAAAAGTATGTTGGCTGGCGTAGGTCTGGCCGTCGTGACGAAGGACAAAGTGCTGGAATCACTCGATGAATTAGTGGAAAAAGGCAGGCTCACCCGCGAGGAAGCGTCTGAAATGTCCGATAAGATTGTCGCAGAAGGTAAGGCCGAGACCGAGAAGGCCAAAGTAGAAGCGAGCAAGCTCTTCAACGACATGCTCCACCGCGCCAACGTCGTGACCAAAGACCAATACGACGCGCTCGCCGCCCGGGTGACTGAGCTCGAAGGCAAGTTGCACAAAGAGTTTCCGAATAACGAGTGAAACCCTTCAACTACCTCGCAAATGCAGTGCGTGCCCCGGAGATCGTGGCGATCCTGGTGCGCTGGGGCTTCGAAGATTTGTTGCTACAGCTGGATACGCCGCAGTTCTTGTTAAAGAACTTGGTCCGCAAGAAAGTCAGCGGACTCACCGCTTACGAGCGCGTGCGCAATGCCTGTGAGGAGCTGGGCCCGATCTTCGTCAAGTTCGGCCA
>PXBU01000341.1 GCA_003566795.1 Puniceicoccaceae bacterium
ACTGAAAAAAGTGGTGAAGCCGACGATGGAGATCATGGCTTCGATGCCTTCTGTCATTCTGGGATTTTTCGCCGGCATGTGGCTTTCACCGCTGATCAGTAATGCGGTGCCCTCGGTGATGCTGTCGATCGTGGGGCTGTTTGTGGGTGCGATCCTGGTGGGCTGGGGCTGGAGTCATCTGCCCAACCGGATTCGGATGCGGGTCCCGAGCGGGCTGGAGTTTGCTTTCGTTTTCCTGCCAGCGATTTTAGTCGGATGGGCAGGCTGGCAGTTTGGGCAAGTCGTCGAAAACTGGATGTTTGTGCAATACGACGATGTGCTCCAGCGCGATGTCGGCTCCTTCCGCATGTGGGTGGTGCAAGCTCTCGGCTGGGACTTCGAGACGCGCAATGCGCTGGTGGTGGGTTTTGCGATGGGCTTCGCGGTTATCCCCATCATCTTCACTATCTCCGAGGACTCTTTGAGCAATGTGCCTAGTTCCTTTAAATCGGGTTCGCTGGCACTGGGCGCAAGCCGTTGGCAGACAGCGATGCGGATCGTGGTGCCGACTGCGGCGGCGGGCATCTTCTCGGCTCTAATGATCGGTTTCGGCCGCGCGATCGGCGAGACGATGATCATGGTGATGGCGACCGGCAATTCGGTCGTGCAGGATTTCAACCCCTTCACCGGCATGCGGACGCTTTCCGCAAATATCGCGGTGGAGATCTCGGAAGCCGAGCAGAACGGCACGCTTTATCGCACGCTCTTCCTGTGCGCCTTTCTGCTTTTTATATTCACCTTTACGCTGAACACGATTGCGGAGGTGCTCCGGCAATGGCTGCGAAAAAAATACCGCGCCGTTGAGTGATCCTGCGACGAAGCCCTTAGCTAAAAAAACTTTAAGAGACAACGAGACATGGAAGCGACGAATAGTGCCTTCGAAAAAAATATGAAGCCCGTAGGTGAGACCTGGGTTTGGGTGACTGGGGCGGGTCTGGCCATTGGTTTGGCGATGATTCTGTTCCTGTTATCGGTGATCGCCTGGAACGGCCTGAATTACTTCTGGCCCAAGCAAATCGCTGAGGTGCAGCTCAGCGAGTCGGGCCGCTCCGATTTCCGCGGCGAAGATTACGTTCGCGGCGTCATCACTCAGCGCCGTGCTCTGACCGTAGAGAACTTGAGCCCGGAAAATGCGGATCTAGTCGATTTGGCGCAGGAGAACCCTGACTTCATGCGGGAAATGCAGCTCTACACGGGCAATCGTGATGTCTTCGCCACACAAAACTTCGCTTATTTGGTGATGGGGGATATCGAGCAAATCGAATATCCCGAGGATCTGATGGTGGTCGAGCGGATGGAATGGGGCAACGCCATCGTCCGCCCGCGCTCGCTCAACCTGAGCGATGGCACGGTCATCTCGGCAGAAGCCCCGGCCTTCGCAATGCACTTGCGGGATGAGGTCGACCAAGTCCGCGAGCTGCGACAGCAGATTACCCGCATCGAGCGCCGGGACATGGGACGCATCAATACGGCGTTAAACCGGGAGGGCCTGGAGATACGCTTCCTGAATTCGCTGACGGAGCGGACGGAAGCTCAAGAGCGGGAACTGGAGTCACGCTTGGCTGAGATCGAAAATCTCAAGGAGCGGCTCAAACCACTGGAAGCGAAGAGTGCCGCCTTGAGGGAGGAGATTCGGGCGCACTCCTTCACATTCGAGCTGGTCGGTGGCATTGAGCGAACGCAGTCGCTGGGAGATATCGTCAACTTTTACCAACCGAATCAGATGAGCCTGACGCAAAAGGCAGGCTGGTTCTGCTTCAAAATCTGGGAATTCGTCAGCGACTATCCCCGCGAGGCCAACACCGAAGGGGGTGTCTTTCCGGCGCTGTTTGGCACCTTTGTCATGACGCTGCTGATGAGTCTGGCAGTGACTCCGTTTGGCGTCCTGGCAGCGGTCTATCTGCGCGAGTATGCGAAGCAGGGACCCTTGGTGAGTGCGGTCCGCATCTCGATCAATAATCTGGCGGGGGTTCCGGCCATCGTGTTCGGCGTATTCGGCCTAGGCTTCTTCATTCACGAAGTTGGCGCTACCATCGACCGGGTTTTCTACCCGAATATGGTGGCGATCAATACACCCGTCTTCGGGACAGGGGGCATATTGTGGGCCTCACTCACGCTGGCCCTGATGACGGTGCCGGTGGTGATTGTCGCAACGGAGGAAGCACTGGCTGCGGTCTCGCGCGGCGTGCGCGAGGGTTCGCTCGCCTGCGGGGCTTCCAAATGGCAGACGATCCAGAAGCTGGTGCTGCCAGCGGCCAGCCCGGGGATTTTGACCGGTTTGATTCTAGCCATGGCCCGCGGCGCAGGCGAGGTCGCACCGCTGCTGCTGGTCGGCGTGATGGCGCTGGCACCGAGTTTACCGGTCGACGACATGTTCCCCTTCGTCCACCTTGACCGAAAGTTTATGCACCTGGGATTCCATATTTACATCGTCGCGCTCCAGTCGCCTGACACGGAAGCCACCAAGCCACTGGTATTTGCCTCCACGCTGGTGCTGATCCTGATGGTGATCGTGCTCAATCTCGGCGCTATTCTAATCCGCAATCATCTACGCAAAAAACTGCAATCGTCGGCCTTCTAATATTCCATAAAAAAAGATGCCATCGAAACGGCTTCACCGTTCCGCTACAAAATTGGTTTTTGTCAAAAAATTTATTTTATCCTCCATCCTGCATTCACATGAGTCATTCCTTCCAACAAAAAGAGTTTCGACCCGCCGCTGAGGGGGCCAACACCCCTTCCGAAAAGCCCGACTTCATCAAGGTATCCAACTACAATTTCTGGTATGGATCGTCGCAGGTGCTGTTCGATCTGAATATCGATATGCCCAAACAACGGGTGACGGCATTCATCGGCCCGTCCGGTTGCGGCAAGTCAACGCTGTTGCGAAATATCAACCGGATGAACGACTTGATCGATGGCATCCGCCACGAGGGGGATGTGACGATCGACGGGCACAGCATCTACGACCCGCTCCTCGAGGTGATTTCGCTGCGCAAGCGGATCGGCATGGTGTTTCAAAAGTCGAACCCCTTCCCCAAGTCCATCTACGAAAATATCGTTTATAGCTTGCGCGTGGCGGGCCGGAACAAGAAGTCGGAACTGGACGAAGTGGTGGAGCGCTCACTCAAGGGAGCGGCACTCTGGGATGAGGTGAAAGACCGCTTGAGCGAAAGTGCATTTGGCCTCTCCGGCGGGCAGATGCAGCGTCTGTGCATCGCGCGGGCGATTGCGAACCGCCCCGAGATTCTCTTAATGGACGAGCCTTGCTCGGCCCTGGACCCCATCGCAACCGGGAAAATTGAGGAACTCATTCACGAACTCAAGAAAGAGTATACCATCGTCATCGTAACGCACAACATGCAACAAGCGGCACGTGTCTCCGATCGCACCGCCTTCTTTTATCTGGGCAAGCTGATTGAATATGATGAAACCGACACCATCTTCATGAATCCCAAAAAAGACCAGACCGAAGCCTACGTCTCTGGACGCTTTGGATAATTTAACCGCTCAATTCAAACACTCCGATTCAACTTTATACATAATGGAACGCTACTTTCACAAAGAACTTGAAGCCATTCGCAGCAAATTGGTTTTTATGGGTGAACAGGCCAATCAAGTCGCCGGCCTTGCCATCGAAGGTTTCCTCGAAAGCGACCTCGAGAAGACGCAAAGCGCACTCAAGATGGATGACCAGATCGACGAACTGGAAGTCGAGATTGACCGCGATGCGGTGCGCTACATCGCGCTGCGTTCGCCCGTATCCAGCGATGTCCGACTGATCTTTGTGGCGATCAAAGCCAGTCACGACCTGGAGCGCTCCGGCGATGAGGCGCATAGCATCGCCAAAAACACCCGCAGTATCCTTACCCGCCAGGGCAAGGTGCTTGAGCCTGTCAGAATCGAAGAGATGAGTCGACTGGCTTTCGCGATGTTGCGCGATGCGCTCACCTCTTTCCTCGAGGAGGACCTGGAGCTAGCGAAGGGTATCATCCAGCGGGACAAAGAAGTCGACCGGCTCAACAAAGAGAACTTTCGGCTGCTCTCCAGAGGAATGAGCGGCGAAAACAGGGAAGCATCGACTCAAATCGAGACCATCTTTATCTCCAAATCCATCGAGCGCATAGCCGATCATGCCAAAAACCTGGCCGAGGAAGTGATCTACCTGATGACGGGTGAGTAGCCACGCCCTCCAACAATCGGCGTAGAAATCTCACTTTGAAGTATCTTTTTGGCCCAAAATTTGCATACTTCCCATGTGACAGCAAAAACGCTGGGACTAAGATCTTTTCAACCAATCAAACCGATTCCTATGCCTACAAAAAAATCCACCAAGAAGGCGGCCAAGAAAACCGCTGTTAAAAAAACTGCTGCTAAGAAGACAGTAGCCAAAAAAGCGGCCACAAAAACCGCGACCAAGAAGGTCGCTGCGACGAAAACTCCAGCCAAGAAAGCTTCAGCAAAAAAAGTCGCAACCCAGCAACCGACTAAAACCACCATCATCGCCAATGTGGACGTAGGCTTCGGCAACAGCCTCTACATCCGCGGCGAGGGAGCCGTCGGCCTGTCCTGGGACAAGGGCATGGCACTTGAGAACGTCAGTCCCTACGAATGGGTTTTCACCACGACCTCAGCAAAAAACACCGTGACCTTCAAGTTCCTCATCAACGACGAAGCTTGGGCCGAAGGCGAAAATCTCAGCGTGAAAGCGGGCGGCACTTCGGTCAGCTCACCGATCTTCAGCTGGTAAGGACCTCTTTTAAAAAATAGTTTTGCGAGAGCCCGCCAGATATCTGGCGGGCTCTCTTATTTCCGCAGGGGCTTTCCTGGGGAAGCCCGCTGAGCGTGCGGGGCGTTGCGGACAGAACGTGAGCCTCACAGCGTTCGCGGGTGGCGCGAGCACCACCCCTACGTATGATGAGGCCCTACATCGCATCGAGATCGACTAAGATCTCGCGTGGGCTGGAGCCGTTCTCCGGACCGACGATGCCGCGCTCTTCCAGCTCTTCCATCAATCTGGCGGC
>PXBU01000458.1 GCA_003566795.1 Puniceicoccaceae bacterium
CGCCTCAGCTTCGCAGGACGAGACGAGGTGCAGGCAGTTGAGGGACGGGGACGGGAGAAATCTCAATCGATAATCTGATAGCTCCCTGGCTGGGCATTTTCGATAGCGGCCTGAATCGCAGTGAGCTTTTCCTGCAAAGCTGGCCAGCCCATCCTTCTTTCTGGACTGAGCTTACCTTATATGAAGCGAGATGCCGACTGAGCGGCCAAGGCACATTCTCATCAAAAATGATGGTCATGTCGTAATTCTTATAATTTCTCCTAAGCTATTGGACTCCAATTGTGTTGTAGCGAGCGGGTCTTGAGCGGGCGTCACTCTGTGAAAACCCTTAATCCCGCGATTTAGCAGGATGTCTCGATTCAAACTTGCTTGATCCTGGGATAAACCCAGTCGCTACGGCTTTCGTGGCTTGAGCTTGGGGTTATCGGGTGGGCCAGGCTTTTAACACGCTACCGCCATTGGTCGCGCCGGTGATTGCGTGCCGTAAAAAGTGATGTGGACTGGAGCTTGTCGAAACAAGAAAGTCGGAGCATAGCGGCGGCTTCGCTTTGTTCAAGGAAAAATGAACAGAGTGAATTGAGGGCTAAAACTTGGCATAGGAGCTACGGAGTCAAGGCTTGGTGCAGCGGCTTACCAGTCGCGCCCAGCGTCGACCCGACTATCGTCGGTTCGCTACCTTTGTGGTCGGGGCGCGGGGTGAGAACGTCCAACGTCCAACGTCGAATTTTGAATGGCTGCCCTGCGTGTACTGTCCAGACGGAGCTGGACGCTCCCGCTCGATTGATTTGCTCTGGCCAGGGAAGCAACCCGACTACGTTTCCTTTCACCTTCACTCATCGGGCATGCCCCAGAGGCCATTCTTCCGAAGGAGTGCTTTTTCCTTAGCCGTGATCGGATGGAAGCCCTCCCTTAACAAACAATCTCAACGACCGGAAAACCGATTGCCTGGCAGAGCTTCAGTTGCCGTTGATCGCCGGTCACCACCTCGTCCGCTTCGGACACTTCGGCAGCGGCGACATGAAGGATGTCGAGCGTTCGGCAGAGCAATTCAGGTGTATGGCGCTTTGCCAGCACGCCCGCCCGCTTCCAAAGAAGGCTCCAGTCCGGTGACTCCCGTGCCAAGTAACCTTCTCGAATATCTTCCTCCAAGTTTTCCAGCGTTCCGCTCAGCGCATCTTTATCAATCCAGCCTCGTCCATGAGCGGCGAGGAGCGCGTTGCGCAACTCCAATTCCTGCAGCGGATTCAAAGGGAGGCATTCCGCCATTTCAGCTTTGTTCTGCACGAATTCAGTCCCGGGTTCGACAAGATAAAGCTTCACCAACGCCCCGGTGTCCAAATACAATTTGCTCATGACTGCCCAAGACCAATGAACGGGTCATCCGCGTTCATCGTAGATCAATTGACTGACCGCAGCGCCCTCTCGACTCACCGCTCCCGCTTGAACGGCCCGTCGCAACCAATGATTCTCTTCTTTGGCAACCGGCGCTCTGCGCACCGGTTCCAAGACGGCGATCGTTTCGCCGCGCGACTTCCATTCAAGCCGCTCTCCCTGCTCCAAGGCATGCCGGATGTCTTTAGTTCGATGCGCCAGATCTCGAGAACTCACCAATTTCATGTTTAACAAAATGTATCACACCAATAGAAAGTCAAGTTTTGGTGAGATTTGGTCATAGCGAAAAAAAAGGGGGCGCTTCATTACCTTTGTGGCCGGAGGCGCGGGGCTTAAGAACGTCCAACGTCCAACGTCGAACGTTGAATTTTGAATGGCTGCCCTGCGTGTACTGTCCAGACGGAGCTGGACGCTCCCGCTCGTTCGATTTGCCAGTCGCTTCTGTGTCTCCTTCCTACGCTCTACGAGCTACAGCGGACAGGCTGTGGTAAAAAAATGCTGCAATCGCCCAATGATAAACTTCGTGAGCCGCCTCAGCGTATTGTTTCGCATCAGCTGACGTAACGGGAGTCTGGTCATCACTCGGGTATCGAACCGCAGGCGTGATTTGCGCGAGTTGGAGAATGGCATCCCGAACATTCTCAGTTACTTCGAAGGAAGGCCATTGGCCCACTTCCTGATCTTCAGTGCTCATGCTTTTGGTAAAGTGATTTTCCTTCGCGGCGAACCTCCCGGGCGAAGGCAGTTCGACCAGTCTGAAATGTGTCTTTAGTGAATCCGACAAGATCGATAGAGACCTCCCTCGGCCAGAGCGCACGGTGAGCTTGCATTAATCCAGGTTGAATCTGGTCCCGATCCGCGAAAATCAGAGCAATATCATAGTCGCTGTCTGCTGTGGCATTTCCCCTCGCCTGAGAGCCAAAAAGAACGATACTTTCCGGATTTACCGCCTCAACAATTCGAGAAGTGAGCTGAGCAATTGGTGCCTGAAGGTTTTCTTTACTCATAGTGATCAGCATTCATTGTTTTTATCTCTGAGCAATCCAAAACCTGAGACCTGAGACCTGTTCCGAGCGAAGCGACAAGACCGGGCGCATAGCGAACCGGAACAACTTGAAACCTGAAGTGGGAATATCCAGTTCTCCAGTTTTCAGTTGTCGTCGCGGTGCTCCTCGGAATCGTTGGAGGCCAGTCGCTACGGCTTTTCGTAGCGAGCGTCCGGCCGCTGCCGGACCGCGATTTTAGGATAGGTGACTATTCAAAACTTGGTTTATCCTGGGGTAAACCAGCTTGTCGGCCATAGCCAACGGCGAAGGCGGGTCGCTACGTTCTTTCGACTAGGAATCGGGGCAAATCAGCCTTACCTTCGGGAAGTAATGGCGGTAATGGCGTGGATCGCGGGTCAAGATTTGGTAGCCGTTTACCTCGGCATGAGCGCCGATGTAAAAATCAGGTAGCGGCGTGCGCTTGTCTCCCCCTTGACGACGATAAGCTAAAAAGGCTTTTCCCGCCCGAAAGCCTGCATGGTAGGGCAAGTCCCAACGCAGGAGTCCAAGTGGTAATAATGCTGCTTCGTAGAGGGACTCAGTGGCAAAAGCGATCGAAGCTTCGGCGTAAATGACCGGGTTAATGCCACATGCTCCGCTGGCGGCACAATCTGCCAAGGATTTGGCCGACCAGTCCGCCCAATCCGGATCGTCCGTGAAAAGATCGATCAAAATATTGGCATCGACTAAAGTCATTGCATCACCCGTCACGAGTCATCTGCATGATCGCCGCAGTCGTCAACCCGGCATCCGCGCAGCCCCGCACCGAAGCAATCGCGTCGGCCATTCGTTCGGCTTGCTGACGCGCGACCGGACGAATCAAAACCCCCCCGTCCATCGCTTCAAATTCCACCTCGTAGCCTGTGCGCAAACCGTAACGGTCGCGCATATGCTTTGGAATCGTCACTTGGCCTTTTTGGGTTAATTTCATGGTAATACTTAAATACAGAAGTAATACTTTGTCAATTCGAAGAGATCTTAAAAAGGGGTCGCTTTATTACCTTTGTGGTGTCGGGCGGAGCCCGGTTTACCAGTTATCAGTTCTCCAGTTCGAGTTTTTGGACGAATATGGGGCAGTGAGTCGGGGTTTCCGCGCCGCTATCGCGTCGCGGCTACGGGGGCAAAGACCAGTTTTCCAGTATTCAGTTTGCCAGTTGTCGGTTAGTGGTGCTTCAACGATATTTTTTCTTATATAGTAGCGGATCGACGGTAGTCGTTCCGTTCGGCAGGCCGCTTGATCCACGATTCGGAATGACTATCGTCATTCCGCTACAGTGGGGATTCGGAATGACTATCGTCATCCCGCTACAGGAGTATTCGAAAGCGGTTCCCGCTTCCGCTACGTTCAAGAGTGTTCGAAAGCGGTTCCTGCTTCCGCTACGGTTTATTGGTTTAGAAGGTGGTTTGTTCTTTTTGCCAGGCGACGAAGGCCTCAATTCCTGCTTTGAAGCTGGTCTGGGGCTGGTAGCCGAAGAGTTCGGCGGCCTTGCTGACGTCGGCCCAGGTCTGCCGAACGTCGCCGGGTTGCTCGGGCTGGCGGTCGATGATGGCTTTTTTGCCGAGGACCTCCTCGATGGTGGCGATCATCTCGCTGAGGGTGACGGTGTGGTCATTGCCGAGGTTGACGACGGCGTAGGACGGTAGGGTGCCCTCCGGTTGGCCGGCTGCTCCTCCTTCACCGGGCCTACGGGGGCTTGGTTCGAAAGCGGTTCCCGCTTCCGCTACTGAGTTTTCAGTTGGGAGGGAGGGAGGCCCGGAGGCCACGGCTTTTTCGGTGCAGGCGATGATGCCGTCCACGACATCATCGACGTAGGTGTAGTCGCGGCGGGTGGAGCCGTCGCCGAAGACCGGGATCGGCTCGCCCGCTTCGATCAGGCGGACGAACTTATTGATCGCCAGATCGGGCCGTTGGCGGGGGCCAAAGACGGTGAAAAAGCGCAGACCCAGGAAGCGGATGCCGTGGAGGTGGCTATAGACATGGCCGAGCAACTCGCCGCTGACCTTGGTGCTGGCGTAGGGGCTGATCGGCTGCAGGACATGGTCGTCCTCGCGCCAGGGCACGCGCGGGTTGACGCCATAGACGGAGGAGGAGGAGGCGAAGATGAATTGCCGAATCCCCTGCTCTTTCGCGAATTCGAGCAGGTTTTGAGTGGCGATGACATTGGCGCGCTGGTAGCCGACGGGGTCTTCGATGGAGGGGCGGACGCCAGCCTTGGCGGCGAGGTGGATGATGGCGTCGAATCCGGCAGTGCCGGATTCAGAGGCCGGAGGACAGAGATCAGAGGACAGATCCTCTGAGGCCAACCGGTCTTCTGTCTTCTGGCTTCCGTCCTCCGTCTTCTGGCCTCTGTCCTCTGTCTTCTGGCCAAGTCCTTCGGCTAGGAATTTAATTTTCGTGTAGGTTTCCGGGTCGGCGAGGTCACCTTCGATCAGCTCGAAAGTGCCGGACGACACGGAGGTCGTCGCTCCCAGATGCGCTTCGATATTCCTATTTTTGAGGGCGCGGCTATAAAACGGATCAAAATTATCCACGCCGATGACGTGGTGGCCGTCGGCGAGTAGACGATCCAGAGTGTGCGAGCCGATAAATCCGGCACAGCCGGTGAGGAGGATGTTCATA
>PXBU01000092.1 GCA_003566795.1 Puniceicoccaceae bacterium
AAGCTGCGCGCTACGAACGTTCGTTTGGCCCCGCTCTGGTAAGGCAGTTTCCGAGCGTTGCGGCAAGTGCCGGTGAGGGTCTTTTGTGATGGTGCTGCCGCCGGGCCGTAGTGCGCAGCTTCAGCAAGCACTCCGAACGTTCGTTCCGCCGGGCTCTGGCAAGGCAGCTGCCGGGCGTTGCGGCAAGTGCCGGTGGGGGTCTTTGCGGTGGTGCTGCCGCCGGGCCGATGCGAGCGCTTGCTGAAGCTGCGCGCTACGAGCGTTTGTTCGGCCGGGCTCTGGCAAGGTAGCTTCCGAGCGTTGCGGCAAGTGCCGGTGAGGGTCTTTTGTGATGGTGCTGCCGTTGGGCCGATGCGAGCGCTTGCTGAAGCTGCGCGCTACGGTTGGAATAAGCCACGACGCGCTACGGTTGTATCTCGACCCGCAGGCGGGAGAACATCTTGTCATTGATGACCAGATCCCAGTTGATCTTCACTTCGACTTGGTCAATGCCGGGTCCGTAATAATCCTCGGTTTCCGTTATGATGATATTCGAGCCGTCGTGCACTGCGGTGTTCCAGTTAATTAGGTCGTCCCCGTAAACCACGCTGATGGTGGTCCTCGCGTGCTCGTGAGCCTCGCGGGCACGCCGGTAGGTGAAGATGTAGTAATCTGCGTCGCTGGTGGTGTCGATCGTCGGTCTTAATGCAGAGGTATCGCTGGAGGGATCGTCTGCACCGAACACCCAGGCCAGGCCGTTCGAGATGCCGTCGGCGTTGCTGTCGATGCTGGGACTCATGCCCTCTCCCGCCCATTTTTCGAACGGACTTTCAACGCGGATGTAAACTGTCGCGACATTCGAGTCGACCATACCGTCATTGGCGATAAAGGTGAAACTATCGGTGCCGTAGTAGTCACTGTTTGGTGTGTAGGTGAGGTCCGGAGCGGTGCCGCTGAGCGCACCGTTGGCCGGATCGCTCATCACGGTATAGCTCAGTGGGTCGCCATCCACATCGTCGGCAGTGAGCGTGATCGCGAGCGCCGTATTTTCGCTGGTTGTGATCGACTGGTCATAGGCGACTGGTGCCGTGTTGGTGGCGAGAGAAGCAACTGTGAAAGTGCCATCGCCGTTATCCGTCGCTTCAATGCCTTGGCCTGTGGTGTCGACAAAGCTGGATCCAATCGCGGCTGTCACCGCGGCAAGATCCGGAAAATCGCCGCCGTATTGCGCGGTGAACTCCGCTCCCGGCGCATCGAAGGAAATCGTGCGCATGGCCTCATATGTGCCTACGGCCAGACTTTCGACAATGCCGTTAACCTGCCAGGTGCCGCCGTTGAGCTCGATTCTGACAAGGCCGTCGGTGTTACGATACTCCAGGCCGGCAAGCTGGTTCACGTTGCCGTCCTGGTTCACCTTTATGATCAAGCCATGAGGATCCTCTCTCAGGTGGCGGTTGATCATCTTCCAGCCCAGATTCACCGTGGCTGGGGCGTCCATGTCTCCATCGCCCACTTCGAGGTTGATCTCGGCGTCACCCACCTGCCACCATTGGGCGCCCGCGTTCCCGAAGTTGATGGTGCCGCTGCGGACGATCGTGGCTGGCGATAGATTCCAACTGGGATACCCGCCGAACCATTCATTCGTGCTGTGGAGCGTCGCCGTCGGCAGATAGCCGTCAACGGCGGTTGCTGCATCGAAGATCACCACTTTGCCGAATGAGTTGGTGGTGTACAGGTTGCCGCTGGTATTCGGCACGTTGCCGTCCTGCCAGTTGGCGGGATCATTCCATTGGCTGCCGGGACCGGCGGCTCCGATCCAGATGTATTCCGCGGGTTGAACCCGCACATCGATGTTCAGAGTCGCCTCCACCGGCGGATTGATGCCGTCGCTGACGCTGACGACAAAACTGTTCGGACCTGCGTCGCCCGTGTTGAGTGGCATGCCGGAGAGCGTGCCATTCCCGGCAACGCTGAGCCATTCCGGACCGGAAACCTTGGCATAGACCAACGGATCGTCTTCGGCATCCGTGGCAGTCCCCGCAAGCGTCCCGGCGTAGAAGTTGTTCTCCATGGCGTCATCGCCGATGATCGGGTCTGCGGCAAAGACGGGCGGTTCGTTGGGCTCGAGCACTTCAATGTTCAGCGTCGCTTCCACTGGTGCGGCGATGGCATCGCTGGCACTGATGGTGAAGCTGTTCAAACCGAGATCCCCGCTGCCGGGAGTCCCCGAGAGCGTGCCGTCTTCTGCGATGATCAACCATGCAGGCCCGGAGACCTTGGCATACAGCACGGTGTCGCCATCGGGATCGGTCGCGCTCCCGGCGATGGTGCCGAAATAGGGCGTATCGACCGAGCCATCCCGCTCCGTTACCGGGTCGGTGATGAAGGATGGCGGCTCGTTCTCACCTGTAGTGAACACCTCCACTTCCACCGTTGTTAGAACAGGATCGGCGATGCCGTCACTGACGCTGACGACAAAGCTGTTGAGACCCAGGTCGGTGTTTCCGGGCTGGCCGGTGAGCCAGCCTTCCACGGAAACGGTGCCCCAGGAGGGGCCCGCGACCAGCGCAAATGTCAAGGGATCGCCATCCGCATCAAACGCATCTTCAATGAGATTGTAGGAATACAGTGTGCGGATGGGGGCAGGTTCGGCATTGATTGGATCGGAGACCCACTCCGGCGCGTCATTGACATTGATGACCTGGATTTCCAGACGGCCTTCGACCGGCGGCGTTTTTCCATCGGTCACGCTCACACGGAAGCGGTTCAATCCCACATTGGATTTGAGGGGTGTGCCGGAGAGCGCACCGTCCGTCGCGACGGAGAGCCATGCCGGGCCGGAGACCTTGGCGAAGGTCAATACCGGATCCTCGGCGTCCTCCGCGGCATCAACCAAGGAGTCGGCATAGGGCTGGCCGTAAAAGGCATCCATTTTGACGACCGGATCGCTCAGCCAGTAAGGCGGGGGGTTTTCCGGTGTGACCTCGTAAATGGAGTAGTCGATGATTGCCGAGCTGGTGTCCAGCGCCTCACCCTCGGCTGCGAGAATGGTTGCCCCGGCGGCAATCCCCATGCGCAGGGTGCCCACGTCCAAGGGGGTCACCTCCAGCGCGATCACATCCGGGGAGGGTTGGCTGATTGCCCCGAGTGTGACATCCGCAGTTCCAAAGTTGATGAAGTCGGCAGCGTCCAGCGTCGCTGCATCGAGCTCATGATTGAAGCTGAAGGTGTAGATCACCGGCACGGTGGCACGGGTGGTCACACCGCTGATATCGGTATCAATGCCGACGACGCCCAGTCCGGGCTCGGAGACTGCGACCTCGACGTTATCAATGATGCCCGCACCGTCACTGTGACCTTTGACGCGCACCGCAACGTCCATGCCGAGGCTGGATTCATCGCCGGTCGCGACGTAAGTGAAGGTCTTGCGCTGATACGTGGCGGTCGCTCCTGATCCGGAGGAAAGAGTCGCCAAGACTTGTGCGGTGCCACTACTCATATTCCGGGTGTCGGTGCGGTCTGCACCAGGTTCGAAGGTGATCAAGCCGACCGCATAGCCCTCATGCGGGGGATCATACGCGCCATCCTGGACCACATCGAAACTGATCGTGTAGGTTGTGCCTGCGGTAAGGCTGCCGATCGCACCCACGACTGAGGTGATGCCGGCTTGGCGGTGGCGCAGCGCGTAGGCCTGGGTCCCAGCAGGATCTGATGCATGTTCGAAGTAGCCGGAGGACTCATCGACGATGCCGTGGCGGCCCGTAAATGTACCCGTAGCTCGGATCCATTTGTCAGGATTGGTCTGCCCGCTGGTGAATCCCTCACTCCCTGCGGCATCCACATCCGGCGAGCCGGAGGCCACCTCGAAGTCGTCCCAGAAGACCACCGTTTGAGGTGCCTCCTCGACCGTGATGTGAACGGTCGCCTGCACGGCGGGTGCCTGACCGTCGCTCACGCTCACGACGAAGCTATTCAGGCCGATATTTGCTACGCCAGGCACGCCCGTCATTTTCCCATCGGAAGCGATTGTCAGCCATGATGGACCCGAGATCTTGGCAAAGGTCAGTAAATCGCCGTCGATGTCATTCACATCGTCCATCAGCCCCGAGAAGTAGGGGAAGCCCTGCTCCGCCGGCGCGGCGACCACCGGGTCACTCAGCCAGTACGGGGGGCTGTTCACGGCGATGACCTCATACAATACGCCATGACTGATGGGCAGGGTGGTGTCCAGCCAGTCGCCCCCGGCACTCGCGATGCTCGCGCCCGCGATGATGCCGAAGCGCAGCGTGCCGCTTTGGGTGGGTGTGACGACGACCTCGAACACGCCCGGCGCAATCTGGGTGATCGAGTTGATCTCTATATCTGCCGTGCCGAGATTCTCGAAGTCGGCCGCGTCCAGCGTGGACGCGTCCATTTCCATATTGAAAGTCAGAGTGTAAGTCACCGGACTATGCTGAAAAGCGGAATTGCCGGGAATGTCGCTGGTGATGTCGGCGGAGCTAAGGAAAGGCAGCGCCGGGTCGGGCCCCTCCGAAACCAGCAGATCGACAGCCGAGCCTCTGGCGACGGTGACGCCGGAATCCGGCGTCTGGGCCAGCACCTCATCCAGCGGGATGATCTGCCGATATTCGGAAGTCACACTCCCCAAGGTCAGGCCATGCACGGCGAGCACCTCCTCGGCGATCGTTCGTTGCAGCCCACTCACATCGGGGACCGTGGTATCCGCACTGATGGTGGCGGAGGCCGGGGCCGAAGGCGTGCTGGTGTTCTGCGCCGGACTCAGGTCACGCAATGTCACCGTGTAGGTGTAGGTGACCCCGGGCGTCAACCCGGTATCGGTGTAATGGGGGCTGGCTTGCCAGCCGCTGTCATTGCCGCCACCGGATGTGCAGGTGAAGTAATACTCGACTCCCGACGGGTCAAAATCAGGCGTTGCCGACATGGTGATCGAAGACGCGTCGATCACCGTGGGCAATTGCTGGAAGCTCGAAGTGCCGTCGCCGGGAGGTGCCGTGTCGGCAACCTCCGCCTGCGTGCCCAGGAGCACACCACGGTAAGTGGATGCGAAGCGGAT
>PXBU01000236.1 GCA_003566795.1 Puniceicoccaceae bacterium
CTGCGGTAGCGACTGGCTTTATGCCAGGATCGAGCCCTGGCGCATAGCGAGCCAGTCCAAATCGAGGGATAAAGGGGCTTCACGCGGTTACGCCCGCTCAAGACCCGCTCACTACAAAAAATGAAAAACGCATTTGAATCTCCACTGCCTGGATCAAGCCCACTTAAGCTTTGCATTCTGCGCTAAATCTGTTTTGTTTATGTCAAGATATGGCGACAACAGGCTCAGTCACGAAGTCCATCTTTCCGGCGCAGGATATGCCTTTGCCTGATCGTGACTTGGATTGGGCAGTGGTTGAAAAAGTGCAGGCGGGTAATGTGGGTGCCTTCGACCAGCTGGTGCAGAAATACCGCCAGCAAATTTTTGCGGTGATCTACAATATGACGAGTAACCGCGAGGACGCTTCGGATTTGACTCAAGAAACCTTTATCAAGGCGTTTCAGGCGATTGGCCGGTTTAAGGGTAAGTCCTCCTTTTTTACCTGGATCTACCGGATTGCGGTCAACACTACGATGACCTTCCTTAAAAAGCGCGCCCGCCGTCGCTACATCAGCTATGAAAATATTGATGAAGAAGCTTCCAGCGCCGAGATCGTTGAGCGTTTGACTGCCTCAAATCGCTCAGAAAAGGGAGCACTGGTCAGTGAATTACAGGA
The DNA here is from genome assembly GCA_003566795.1 of Puniceicoccaceae bacterium. Lineage (GTDB taxonomy): Bacteria > Verrucomicrobiota > Verrucomicrobiia > Opitutales > Coraliomargaritaceae > Coraliomargarita_B. The sequence continues at coordinate 656 of PXBU01000236.1, forward strand.
AAAATTGAACGATGCGCTGCAAAAATTGTCTGCTAAGCATCGAACAGTGGTTATTTTACACGAAATTGAAGGTTTGGAGCACGCCGAGATCGCTGAGATCACCCGGACATCAACCGGGACCGTGCGCTCGCGCCTTCACTACGCAAAACAGCAACTACAGTCCTATTTACAAGACTACCTGACTTAGGTCTGAGGTCATTCAATCATTTATCGTTTTCAGCGGTTAACCGAAAAAAATATGGCAAATTCTAACAAAGACAGCCGTCAAAATGTCAGCCTGGAAGAGCTGCTTCGTTTTAAACGTGCTGAGCGTCCGGACGAAGCTTTCTGGCAGCAGTTCGACCGTGAGTTGCACGAGCGCATGATGCAGACACTGGTCAAAAAAGATCCTTGGTTTGTGCAGGTCATGCGCGGTCTCACTGGCAAGATCGCCCAGACGACCGCGATTGCGGCCGCCGCAGCAGTGCTGGCGCTAATGGTCATCCGGCCTGCGTTCATTCCGACGGGCGAGACGAGCCAATTGGGGCAGATGGCACACACGGGTGCCCAATCGAGCGTTGAGTCGGTAGAGCTGGCCGAATCCAGCTCAGAAAAGGTTGAACCTGCGCTGATGGCAGAGGCAGATTATAGAATTGAGGGGATTTCGGCGCGGTCTGTAGCGGGCAGCAGCCGTGTGACCCAGGATTTCGGTCTCGATAATCTTGATGTCGCAAGCTATGACCGTGCTGCCTACTCTGCGGATATGATGCTGCCCGGCTTAACCTCGGCTGGTGTCGCGAGTATCGTCTATTAAGTCTTTTCCGATGCCTCTACGCCCGGTTTGGATTGTCGCGCTTGCTTGCTTTGCAAATTTGTTCGTTAATGCAGAAGCAGGGAACGCGCTGGCCTTGCAGCAGCGCCTAATCCAAGTCTATGAAAAGAACAAGGATGCGGTTGTCCGCGTCAAGGCGGCTTTTACTGAACCGGATCTGGTTGATGCCGAAGCCAGTATTCGCGTACGGGTAGGGACAGGGTTTTTTATCAGCCGTGAGGGTCATGTGCTGGTCAGCGCCAGTCGCGCTGCTGGTGCGGATCGGGTCTGGATCGAATACCATGGAAAAGCCTACGCCACCGAGCCAGTGGGGCACGACCGGCTAACCAATATTTCGGTGCTGCGGGTGCTGAGCCCACCGGAGGACTTCTCCATCATCAGTCTCGATGGCAATGTCGGCCACCCCCCCATTGGGGCGGTCGCAGTATCGATCGCGATGCCGCTGGATTTTGATCCATCGCCAGCGATGGGTCTTTTTACCGGGGTGGATAAAAAGTTGGCCCATCAGGTGTTTCCAACTGAATATATTCGCACCACGATTCCGGTGGATGCCGGGCAGGGTGGTGGTCCCGTGCTGGATATTAACGGGCGCTTCATTGGGATGACAGTCGCCTCGATTCCAGACCTGGGCGGTTCCTACTGCCTACCGGTTGACGCACTCATTCGGGTAAGGGATGATTTAATGTTTGCCGGTAAGATTATTCACGGGTGGCTGGGCTTTGAAGTCACCGCCCAGCTCAATGAGCTTGATTCGGATGAAGTGATTCTATCCAAGGTGTACGAAGGTGCGCCAGCAGCTGAAGCAGGGCTGCAAAAGGGCGATCGGCTCCTTTCCATTGGTGGGCGCGATATAGGTGAAGTGACCGACATCCGGGGGGCCATCTTCTTCGCGCGAGCCAACCAGTTTACCTCGGTTAAATTTGAACGGGACGGTGAGATCCAAGAAGTCTCAGTCATGACTTTGCCGCGGCCTGAGCAGATGCCCGAAATAACGCCGGTGGAAAAACAGGAGGTGGAGGCGGGGGATGCCCGGCCGGATGGTGAGTTGATAGACGCGGTCCCTGAATCCACCGAGTTGGTGGAATGATGCGGTATTTGGCTACTTGTGCAGTGGCGGCTTTGCCAGCACCAGCGGCTGTAGATGGCCCCTCAGGTCGACAAAAGCCGGATGCTCCAGTGCTTCCGTCTGTAGCAGTGCACTGCCAATGGGCGCACCCGTCATCGGTGAAAGCGTGCCGGAGAGCACCCGGCCGATGGCATCGCCGCGCTGGTTCACCACTGGGGTGCCCTCGCGGGCGATGCGGCGTCCATCGAGTTTGAAGTGAATCACGCGTTGCTGCAGGCCGGCCTCTTTTTGCTGCAACAAAGCGGCTTTGCCCATAAAATCCGGCTTCTTGAATTTGACCGTCCACCCCAGCCCCGCTTCGAGGGGGCCGATCTGGTCGGAGATTTCATGCCCGTAAAGTGGTAGTCCCGCCTCCAAGCGAAGACTGTCCCGCGCGCCGAGGCCGCAGAGTTTCAAGCCTTGCTCCGCACCGATTTCCAGTATGCGCTCCGCCAGTTCTTGGGATGCTGCGGGATCGACGTAAATCTCAAAACCATCTTCGCCGGTATAGCCGGTGCGGCACACGCGCAGCTCCAAATTCTTGAAAGTCACTATTTGGTGATTAAATGGTTTAATTTGGGCCGCCTCAGTCAGCCCCATGGCCAGCAGGATCGCCTCTGCTTTGGGGCCCTGGAGTGCCAGCAGCGCATAGCGATCCGAGTGGTTCTCCACGGTCACATCAAGTTCCCACTCCGCGCTCTTTCGCTGGAACCAAGTGAAGTCTTTTGCGATATTGCCTGCGTTTACACAGACGAGAAATTCGAACTCGTCGATGCAATAGACCAACAGATCATCAATCACTGTGCCATCTTCAGCGCACATGGGGGAATAGATCGCCTTGCCGGGTGCCGAACCGGCGACTCGGTTGACGAGTAGCCGATCGAGGTAAGGGCCGGCGTCCGGCCCTTTAACCTGAAATTCCCCCATATGGCTCACATCGAAAAAACCCGCCGCCTGCCGCACGGCCTGATGCTCTTCCAGGATGCTACTATACTGCACCGGCATATTCCAGCCCCCGAAATTGACAAAGCGGGCCCCGTGTTGGGCATGAAACTCACGAAGTGGGATCTCTTTAACTTCCGACATGTAATTTTTCGATTTTTATTAATTGTTCGCGAGATGACTTGCTAAGATCTCGTAGATAGCTTGGCTCATAGTTTAAGCAATTTACGGGCGGCACAAGTTTAGACCGCAGCTTTTTTTACTGTTAAACGAATTATGAAATCTTCGACAACTGACTTTCGTGAGAAAGCCCGCCACTACATCCCGGCAAACGAGCAAGATATTGCGGCTATGCTGGATCAGGTGGATAAAGCCGACTTAGCGGCGCTCTTTGATCATCTTCCGGCGGAAGCGCTTTTTGCCGAGGCCCCGGATTTGCCGGAGGAGCTGGCTTATGAGGCACTCAGGGCCGAGTTGGAGAATATCGCCCGCAGGAACCGAACGGGCCTTAGTTTTTTAGGGGACGGATTGCCAGATTTGGAGCCCTCGCCGGTGGTCGAGCCGATTTGCCAGATCCGCAATCTCACCACGGCCTACACGCCGTACCAGCCGGAGCTCAGTCAGGGGACGCTGCTGGCACATTGGATCTATCAGTGCTCCATGGCCCGCCTGACTGGCTTCGAGGCAGTCAATGCGTCCCTTTACGACCGCTCTACCGCGATTTTTGAAGGGATTTGTGCCGCTATTCGGATGGGGCGCGGGAAGCGCGTGGGCATTATCCCCGAGACGCTCTATCCCGGTGATATTGAAGTGCTGGAAACTCTGGTCGAGGGCATGGATATGCGTTTGGTCAAAATTCCGGCAGATCCCAACAGTGGGTTGATCGATCGCGCGGCGCTTGAATCCGCGATCACCGAAATCGGCGATGAATTGGCGGCGCTGGTATTTCCGCAGGTCAACACTTTCGGCCTGCTGGAGGAGGTCGACCAGCTGACCCGTCTAGCGGCGGAGGCAGGTGCCAAGTCTATCGCGGTGATCGACCCGATCCTGCTTGGCCCGGGTGGGCTGAAACCTCCCTCGGAGTTTGCTGAGCTCGGGGCCGATATCATCGTTGGCGAGGCGCATCATTTGGCACTTGCCCCGAATTTTGGGGGTCCCGGACTGGGCTTGTTCGGGGTGCGTTTCTCGCCGCAGGAGCGCAACGGAGTTCGCGCTGCGCCGGGCCGTTTTATCGGCATGGCCCGGGACTGCTCCGGACGGGAATGCCGGGTCGGTGTCTTGTCGACGCGGGAGCAGCATATCCGTAAAGACAAGGCGACTTCCAATATCTGCTCGAATCAGGCTTTTATCGCCACCTTGGTCGGCGCAGTCCTGCTGGAGCGGGGTGATTCGGGCTTGGAGGAAATTCTCTCCGGGCTCAGAACCAGGCTACAAGAAGCTGTCGCGGCACTGACCGCCTTTGATGGTGTAGAATTGGCTTTCCCGGATTCAGTAAGTTACCATGAGGTGACATTAAGCCTGCCGCAGTCTGCGGCCGACCTGTTGAAATCGGCCCATGCCGCAGGCATCCTCGCTGGTGCTGATGTTTCCGGGCGTATCGCGGGTAACCGGCATCTGTTAAAGCTCTCCTTTAGTAACCGCGAACAGGATCTCGCACCGTTGCTGCAAGTTTTTGAGCGTGAATATGGTGCGCCAAGCGGCCAAAGCAGCTCCCTGCAAGCGCCGTCAGCTGATTTCCTTCGCACCGCGGCTCCGGGCCTGCCGAGTTTCAGCGCTGCTGAAGTGGTGAGCTACTATCAGCAGTTGGGTGAGCTTAACGTGAGTCCCGACGATGGCTGTTATCCACTGGGCTCCTGCACGATGAAGTATAATCCGAGAATCAATGACTGGGCGGCCGGACTCTCCGGGTTTACCGATGTGCATCCCCAGGCTCCGGTGGAGGACGCGCAAGGCTGTCTATACTTACTGCACGAGATTCAGGAATGGTTTAAAAAGATCACTGGTTTGGCCGGCGTGACCACCCAGCCACTGGCGGGTGCACAGGGGGAATTGGTTGGACTCAAAATGTTCCAGGCCTATCATCGCGACCGGGGTGAAGCGCGTGATATCATGCTGATTCCCCGCTCCGCGCACGGCACGAACTTTGCCACGGCTACGATGGCAGGTTTTACCGGTAAGCAGGGCAAGATCGTCTATCTGGATGCCGATGTGGCCGGGCGCGTCTTGAATGATGACCTCGACAAGCGGATCGAAGAATATGGCGAGCGCATCGCCGGGATCATGATTACCAACCCGAACACTTCGGGAATCTTTGAGACTTCATTTAAACAGATTGCCGACAAGGTGCATGCAGTCGGCGGCCTGGTTTATATGGACGGGGCCAATATGAACGCCATCGCCGGCTGGGTTGATCTGGGTGCGCTGGGTGTCGATGCGGTGCACAATAATCTACACAAAACCTGGACGATCCCGCATGGCGGAGGCGGACCCGGCGATGCGATGGTTGCCGTCAGCGAGAGGCTTTTACCCTACTTGCCGGGCTACCAGATTGAGCGCGACGGCGAGCTGTATCGTCCGGTGAAGGCAGCGAAATCGATAGGCTCCTTCCACCGGCACTGGGGTAATTTCGCCCACAAGGTGCGTTGCTATACCTACCTGCTGCGCCTGGGGCGGGCAGGGGTGCGCCGGATGTCTGCAGTAGCCGTGCTGAGCGCGCGCTATACCCAGCAGCTGCTGGATCAGGAATATGCGCTGCTGCCCAAGGGTGCCGACGCTGAGCCGCGGATGCACGAATTTATTATCACTTTGCACGAGGAAGACTACGCGCAGCTCGAATCCGTCGGTCTACGCAAGGCCGACTCCGCGCCGCGTATCGGCAAGCTCTTCCTCGACTTCGGGTTTCACGCGCCGACCGTCGCCTGGCCGGAGCCGCTGGGGCTGATGATCGAGCCGACCGAGAGCTACACTAAGGCCGAACTCGACCGTTTTGCTGAAGCAGTGTTGGCCATCCGCCGGTTGATTCGTGAGCATCCGCAGGCACTTATCAGTGCGCCGCACTTTACCCCGATCGACCGGGTGGAGGAAGTCGAGGCCAATCGCGAAGTCTGCCTCTCCGAGTCGCTCGACGAATTGCCCACCTTCAATCTGCCGCGCATCTCCACCCGTGAGTTGGCCCAGATGCCGGTCGAAGCGATCTACCAGAAGATTGTGCAAGCTTCCGCAGGATAGTGCCGGGCTATTGATCGCTTCTCGCTGCACAATAGACTCGCCCTGCTGGTAGTTTTGATCACCCTGCACAGGTATGTTTCCTACAGTATTGTCGATTGTGGTTCTGGCCTCCGGGATTGCGGCCCTCTTCTGGTTCATTTTGAGGTTTTCTGCAGCGAAGATTGCCGCTCAATATGCGCTGCTGGCGGATAAGTTGGGCTTGGAGCTAACTCAGCCCGAGCCGGTGATGGGAGGCTTTGTCCGGCCAGAACCTTCCCTCTATGGTAAACATGCAGGTCGCGAGCTATCCATCTCGGCCCCGGGCAAGGGGCTGCAGGGAACCCGGCAGATGGAGACGGTGCTCAAAATGGAACTACGGAATAAAAATTTTGCAGCTCAACTCACCAGAGCGGGTCTGCTGGGAGGGATCCGCCAGCGTGACAGTAAAGGTATGGCCCGCTGGAAAAGCGATCATGACTCGTTCGACTCCGCCGTGGATGTGCGCACCAACGCGCCTGATTTATGGGAGCGAATCCTAAGCCGTGAATTACGGGAAGCTTTAATGAAACTGCTCCAAGCCGGGAAAGGCAATATCTACATCGGTGGCGGCGTGATCGCCTACGCCGAGCTGGGCCTTATTGCGGATGCAGTGTGCCGCGCCCGTTTCGAGTCGGTCGTTGAGCATCTTTTGGAACTTGCGGAGTCCATCGAGTCGCATTCATTACAAAGCCCTTAGCAAATTTATTCTCGAACAAAGTGGCCGCAATAACGTCTTACCCTTATGATCAAACGCTTAATTCTATTTCCCCTCTTTATCGCGCTGTTTGCCGCTTTTTTACAAGGCACCCCTAAGCAAGCATCGAATGCAAGCGGTCCGGCCATCACCGTATATAATCAAAATTTCGGTGTGGTTCGTGATCTCATACCACTTGATCTTTCCGCTGGTATTAGCGAATTCAGCTACAGTGGTGTCACTTCCCAGCTCGAGCCAGAGTCGGTCGTTCTGCGTGACCCGTCCGGTTTGGTCGAACTCAGTATCGTCGAACAGAGCTATCGCGGGGATCCGGTCGACCGCGACGGCTTATTACAGATGTTTGAGGGGCAGACGATTGATTTTAGCAGGACCCTCGGGGATACCGAGGTGGTCCAACGCGGGCGCATTATCCGGGCCCCGTCGGTCGTGATGAGTAAAGATCAGCGCGGTCAACGCCGGCAAAGAACGCTTGAGCCAATCATCGAAGTAGAGGGGCAACTAATGACCAAGCTGCCCGGTGAGCCGCTATTCCCGAGTCTGGGCGATGATTCCATCCTCCAGCCCACACTTAGCTGGAAGATTTACTCGCCGGAAGCAGCTTGTCTGGACGCGCAGCTGAGCTACCTGACGGAGGGCATGTCCTGGAAGGCCGACTACAATCTCGTGCTGCCGGAAAAGGGTGACGACGTCACGCTGACGGGATGGGTGTCGATCGAAAACAACACCGGCACTACTTTCGAAGACGCCAGCATCAAGTTGATCGCGGGTGACGTGAATCGAGTGCCAGATCCTGTTCCGTCCGCGACAAGGATGCGTGCCGACGCTTTCGTAATGGCGCAAGCAGCCCCCGAAGTCGAAGCCAAAAAGTTTGACGAATTTCACATGTATTCGCTCCCACTGGCCACGACCCTGCGCGACCGCGAAACCAAACAGCTCGAGTTTATCCGCGCCGAGCGGGTCGCAACCAAGCGGCTGTTTGTTTACACCGGTGCTAATTTGCGCTTTCATGGTAGAGTCAATTCCAACCAGAATTATGGCCAAAACTCGCAGCCGAATGTCGCGATTTACCGTGAGTTTGAGAACACGGAAGAAAACGGACTGGGTGTCGCCTTGCCCGGCGGCAAGACCCGCTTCTACCGCATGGATACCGACGGGCAGTTGGAATTCACCGGCGAGGACCGCATCGATCATACCCCGCGCAACGAGACGCTCCGTCTCTATCTCGGTAATGCCTTCGACCTGGTGGGAGAGCGGACCCGCACTAATTTCTACCAGCATCCGAGTCGCGACCTGATTCGGGAAACCTTCCAGGTCGAGATTCGCAACCGCAGCGAAGAGGAAGTCACTGTGCAAGTGGTGGAGCACCTCACCCGGGCGGCGAACTGGGAGATCAAGGAGACCAACCATGACTTTGAACAGCAGGACTCACATACCATCGAGTTCCCCCTCACCGTGGCCTCGGATGCCACCAAATCGGTCACCTACACGGTCGAGTATACCTGGTAGGTGTTGCTATTCTGAGTGCCGCCCCCAGGGCTTTTTCATTTGAAATCAAAAGTCTTTGATTACCCGTGCCTTTTCTCAAATCTTAAATTTTCTATATCAAATGCATTTTCATGCGGGGCTCAGCTGCCAACTGAAAATGCCCTGCTGCCGTGCCCGAACTGCCCGAAGTCAAAACCATCCAGGATCAGCTCAACGGCTTCATGCCTTTCTCGATTGAACGGGTGCGCCGCAGCCGCGTGGCAGGCTCCATTGTGCACACTCCGTTGACCGGACTGACCGGGCGGACCATCACCCATATCGAGCGCACCGGTAAGCTGCTGGACTTCCGGCTCGATGATAGCCGCCATCTATTGAGTCATCTTGGTATGTCGGGCGCATGGTTGATCGCCCGCCACCCGGATCCACCCATTGCCGAAAAACACACGCACCTGCAGTTTCAAGGCAAGTCTCCGGCGGGTGCGGGCCACCTTGCCTACGTGGACCCCCGGCGCTTCGGCCACATGTATCTGTATTCGGCGCAACAGGCGGCAGCCAAACTACAACAACTCGGGCCCGACCTGCTTTCGCCTCAGTTTACGCTCCAGTATTTCACCGATGCCCTGCTCAGCTACCCGCAACGCATGATCAAGGTCACCCTACTGGACCAGTCGCTCTTTGCCGGCACCGGCAACTACATCGCCAACGAAATCTGCGCCCACGGTGGCGTACTGCCGCATCGGAGAGTCCAAACCCTCTGCCGCGCGGAGATCAGCCGCCTTTATCGGGGCGTCCAACGAGTTTTGAGACCGACTATTGGCAAAGGCGGCACCGCTTTTGGGGGCGGCTATCGCGACGCCCACGGCGAGCGCGGAACTGGAGTGCAGCACCTGGTTGTCTTTTATCAGTCCATCTGCCAACTGTGCCGCCAGACCCCAGTCGTAAAAACTGTCCTGGCCCAGCGCGGCACCTACCACTGCCCAAGTTGCCAAAAATGAGCCCACAAAATGGGTCCTAGGCATAACTCAGTCTCATCGGGACTTTGCTGTTCCGCTTGGTAAGTCGCTGCATATCAAATAAAAGAAGCTCCACGCAAATCGAATAATTTTTAGCCTGGCAAAATATATTTCATCTTTCTGATTACCCTGAGTGCTTAAGTCGGCTGAAAACTTGCAGATTTAAGCTGTTTTATCGCGAGGCAACTTATCATTGCGCGCTGCTGATTAAAATTTGCCTGGCAAAATATATTGTGGGGGGTTGTTGATTTTCGTTTATGGATTTTCGTGGAATTTTAGGGGTGTTAATTTACGGGGGAGGGGGTTTAGGTTATCATTTTTTCTGGTGGGGCGGCTTGGTGTCGCCCTTTGTTTCTTGTCGGTTCGTTTTTGTCGTGCGGGGGATCGCTTGACTCGAAAACTCAATCCGGTTTATCTCGGAACTCTTGTTCTTATTTTTTAACAAAGGGGTGTAGCTGTGAAACGTTTTATTTTAGTCACCATGGCTGTCGGCTTGGCATTGGTTGTGTCGACTGGCTTGGTCTTCGCATTTCTCGTGCCGGATGTGCCGCCCACCGTGGACCGTCCCCTCGAGGAATTGCTGCCCGAGCAAATTCCCGGTTGGCGGTCCACTAACGTGCCTCTATCTCAGACTCCTGAGGGCGAGGAGCGTGTCCTCGCCGTATTAGACCTGGATGATGTGATTTCCCGTCAATACAGTAAGGGGGACACTGATATTATGGTTTATGCGGCCTATTGGTTTCCTGGTAGCCAGCCATATAGTGCGGTAGCGATTCACAATCCTGACAGTTGCTGGGTAATTGCGGGCTGGGAGGTGATGGCACGGGAGAGTAACCGAAGTGTCGAGCTGGCGGGTTTCCGCCTGAAGGAGCATGAATGGGGTGTTTACCGGAAAGACGGTGATGATGTTTATGTTCTGTTCTGGCATTTGCTGGGTGGCGAGCCGAACCAGCACATCAAGCAGATGATTTGGACCAGTTCGGGGCTCGATAGTTTCAAGCGCCAGTTTTACTTCATTTACAACATGTATCAAATGGGCTTCGATCTCGGGCAGGATCAGTTGTTTGTCCGGATTTCTTCCAATAAACCTTTCGAGGAAATCGAGGAATCCGGTGAGCTGAGAGAAGTTCTCTCTGCCATTAGAGACTTGGGCCTGAGCCGCGACTAGGACGCGCCTATGGTCTGGCTGCAATGTAGTTTGGTTTTGGAATCAGGCGGATCCCACTGTGGCGGATTGATTCCGTAATGTGGCAGCCCATCCCAATGTGGACTGCATCGGGCACTGTCAGCGGTCGTTTATAGCAGCCATTGTTAAAGTTGGCACCCGCACCTACAAACACACGTTCGCCCAGTTCAACATGTCCGGATAAACAAACTGCCGGGCCGACGTGAGTGAAATTACCAATGCGGGCATCGTGCCCCACAATGCTGTGAGTGTTGACGATACAGGCGTTGCCGATCCTGGCATCAGGGCCGATATAGGCAAAGGCACCGATGAAGGTGCCGGGAGCGATCTCAGCCGAGGGTGCGATCGAGGCTTGGTCGGAAAGGATGCTGACAAAACGCATGACCGGAGAATATTGTTCGAAGAACCGCTGGCGGTGTTCGTTGTTGCCAATAGCTGCGATGCAATCCCAGTCCGCGTAATGCTCCGGATCAAAGTCGGCCTCTTGCTTGGCGCCCAGGCCCGCGATGCTGGAAGTGCCATCGGTGGTGACGAGCTCGAAGCGTTTGTAACCCATGCTCTGGGCCGCCAACAAAACGTCTTTTGCATGACCCGAAGCACCAAATACCAGTAGTTTGTCCGCCATTTCCATCAATTGTTACGTTTCTTTCTTTGGTCGAAGCATTCGAAGTGCAAGTCAGGACTTTAAGTTGCCTGAAAGCAAAAAATATGCGTTTACCAAGATGCAGTCTATGTATTTCTGCCTGTCTCTCTATTTATTCTATGCCATCTTCAACCAATATTTCCAGGAGTATTGATTACTTCGGTGAGTTCTCTTGGGCGAATCTGCTGGACTGGTTCGTGACCTTTTGCCTGGGAGGGATTCTCGTGCTGACGGCTCTCCAGTTGGGCGGCGTTCGACCCGAGACGCAAGTCATGCTCCAGCCGCTCTATGTGGTGTTGTTGGCTTTACACGGAATGAGTCTGGCGGTGACGGCGAAAGACGCGCGCAGGCTCAATCCCGTGCCCTTTTTTATCATTCCTTTCCTTGTTTGGGCGTTGGCCTCCTTCTGGCTGTGGACGCCCACTCCGTGGCGGGGTAGTTACGAGCTCAGTTATTTCTTTTCCGCTTTCCTGTTTGGCTGGGTCGCGGTGAATAATGTGCGCACCCGAGCGCACCTATGGACGCTTATTGTCCTGTCGCTGGTTCCCCTCGGGAAGGCTATTTTTATCGGCTATTATCAGTTTTTCCAGAGCCCGACCGAGATGGCTAGAGTGAGGTTGGATTATCCACTTGAGCTGAATGCCCAGTATCTTGGCCAAGCGACCGGGATATTTGCCGACCCAGGTAGCTTTGCCGCATTCTTATTGATTCTTCTGCCGTGTTTTATCGTGGCTGCGCTGGTGTCTCGCTTGCCGATGGTGCTCAGGGTTTTCAGTGCTTATGTGGTTGTGATGCTTATTTTGGGCATTGCATTGGGGCAAACATACTGGGCTGCTGCAGCCGGGGTTGTCATCGTGGCGATTGTGCCGTGGTTTTGCTTTGAGAAGATCAGGCATCGCTATCTATTTTCGTTTCTTGGCGTCGGCGCCACTTCACTGGTTTTTGTTGCGATGTATTTTTTGAGTTCTCCGTTTCGGCGGGGACTCGTCCATGCCTTAAGCCCGGAGGGTGATGGGATTAGGCTGCTGCTTTGGCGGGAGGCGCTGGGTATGCTTATCCAGAGTCCGCTGACAGGTAGCGGCGCAGGCAGTTTTTCCCTGATGTTTGAGAAGAGTTCGGAGTTATCGCTCGCCCGGTTGCCCCTGACGCCGCATAATGATTTTTTGCTGATTTTCAGCGGCTACGGATTGGTGGGCGGTGTTCTGCTTTTCCTGCCGCTTGTCTATGTGGTGTACCGGGCCTTGCGCCAGTGGTCAAATGAGCCCTTCAAGCGCAAAGGCTTGGATGGTTATAGCATGCCCCACCAGAAGTTTTTCCTGGCACTGGCAATTTGCGGGGCGGTGGCACTGCTACTCTGCGCTTTGGTCCATTTCCCTCTCTACATCCCCGCCTTATTGTTGTATGGTGTTTTGGTTGTATCGATTTTAGTGAAAACGAGTTTTCTTCGAACGATCGCGCTCCCGGATTCCCGTTTCTCCGGGGTGCTTTATTTTGCGGCTTGCAGTGTCGTGGGCTTCGCCTTCTGGGCCCATGCTGCGCCGGTGATTAAGTCGCAAGGGCTTGAGATTCAGGCCAGTCAGCGGCTGGAGGGTTTGGTCGAACTGGGGATTGGGGTCTCGGGTGATTCCCGCTTGCTCGATGAAGTTATCGAACTCTACGAAAACGCTCTGATTGCGAATCCCAAGAATGCCGATGCGTGGATCGGGCTGAGCATGGCGATTTGCCAGTTGCATTACCGCGCTCCCGCCGATTTCGAGCAGATCGGCCAACGCGCGGTCGAGGCGGCCCAGCGCGCCTATGACATCTGCCCGGAATACTGGCTGGCCTCCGCGCAGCTCGGAGTGGGCCATGCCCTGGCCGGACAAATTGAGGCGGCTCGCGACGCATTTGTGCGGGCGATCGAACTTGGTCCGAATGTGAGTAATGCGCACTACTACTATGCGGCATTCCTGGGCGCGGATGATTCGATGCGCGAGGAAGCGCTCGAACGGGTTCGGCGCGCGCTGGAGATCAACCCAGACAATGCGTCCGCTCGCCGACTGGAGCAGAAGCTGCTGATTCTTTGAGCTATGAGATTTTTGACCACACTTCTGCTGTTAGCGTTCAACCTGGGGTTGAGTCTCTCTGCTGCCGGGGCACTGGTCCGTGGGGCGGCCGTGGCGCTGGAGGCCTCCGGCGGGGTCGAGATTATTGTCCCCGGTGACGACCTAAGCTATGAGAGCTTTGATGAACCGCGTTATTTCCCCGGCATTTTTAGTTGCCGCGCGCAGTCGGGTGGCACGATTGTGATCCAGGCTTCAAATGGGGTGGTAATGGATTTCCGTGGGGAGGGGTTTTTCTCAGTGGAGCGGTTCGAGAGTTTGTTGATTTCTGGCGAGGAGAGCCAAGAGAATCTGGAACAATCCCGCAGCCACATGATTTTGAATATACGACGCGGGAGAATGGTGATCGACAGTCGCCCACTCTCCGAGGCTTCAAGGTTGGTGCTGGAAACACCCTTCGGACGCATCGCTGCGGTGAATGCGGTTTTCCTGGTGGATATCGATTTTGATCGCCGCAGCGGGATCTACGATTTCACCATCGCAAGTGCCGAGGGTGTCGTTCGGCTGAGCGACTTGCGCCAACAATCCTACACGGTTTATCCCGGGCAGCGCTTATCAGGTGCGGGCAGCTACGTGGCACCAGCGATTGAGATCGCGCGGCAAACCGAGCAGGTCCGCCAAATCTTCGGAAGATTTTTCAGCACCCGCGATGGACTGGATGGTGCGCGGATTGATCGGCGTCGGCTGCAGGCGCATTTGCAAGCACTGCCGGATCTGGCGGCAACGCTCCCGGCGCCCCGCTCATCGGCAGGATCGACCGACAAAAGGCCTCGAGTCATCGAATTTGCACCATCGACAGAGTTTATCACGCCCTTTCGCGGGGAGTTAAAGCAGCCTTCAGCACGCCAGGCAGACCTATTCTGAATCTGCCGATGAGCCTAGATGAGCCGTTCCAGACAGTTGATCGCCTACGCCGCCCTGATTACGATATCTGCGGTCATTTGGCTTTCCTTGAGTGCCGCTGGGTTACTTGACGGATTGGAAGAGGAGGCGCTTCGCTGGCGCTATTTGCTGCGCGGTGAAAAGGCTTCCAGTGCACCGATTGTTTTTGTCAACATTGATCCCAAGACGGTGGGGAGAATAGGGGACAAGCCCTGGGATCGACTCAATTTTGCCCAGACGATTGATGCCCTGCTGGGTCCCGGTCAAGCCCGGGCGGTCGGGGTGGATGTGATTTTTTCACCGCTTGGCACGGGTTCGCTACTGGACGTGGACCGGGCGCGTCAGGGTGACTATCGATTTGGTCAGACGGTGGCCCGTTACCCGGATCAGTTAGTGCTGGCAGCCGCCTATACCGGCACAAGTCAGGAAGTGGATCGATTGCCGCTACGGCGCTATGGCTATAGCGATCCGAAAGAGGTGCCCTTCCCGGAGGCACCCACCTTTCCGATCATTAAGCCCGGATCTGCCCGCCTGGGACTTGCGAATTTGGATGTTGGACTTAGCCGGGGGACGGTGCCGCGCAAGGTGCCGGCAATTTTCGAATTTGCCGGCGAGAGTTTCTCTCGGCACTTGATCCATGGGCAGCTTCGTTATTTCCATGACTTTCTGAACAATCCAGAAGTGTTATCCGAGGAGGGAGTGTTTCGGATTGTGGATGCCGATGGCTTTGGCTTGGAGCCGATTCCTATTCGTAGTTCGCGCCGGATTTTGACGCTCGGTTTGGAGGTCTTTTTGGCGGCGCATGGCTTGAGTTCGGACGACGTGGAGTGGACCTCGGATGTGCTGGTGATTCGCAAGGAAGACTCGGTCTTGCGTGAGATCCCGCTGATTGGGGGTCAATCGATGGAAGTGAACTGGCTGCAGGGGTGGGATATCCACCGCCCACACACGCATTATAGTATGGCCGAGGTGCAGGACGCGGCCCACGCACTGGGCGATGCGGCCCGTCGGGGTGATACCGATGCGGTCGCTGAGTGGGAGCAATGGTTTGAGCGCTTCCATGATAAAGTTATTTTTATTGGCGGGGTGGATGCCACGCTTAAGGACTTGGCGCCCACGCCATTCAATCGTGCGCCTGTGCCCAAGGTGGGGCTTCACGCCAACATCTATCGCACGGTGCAGGAGGCGGCTTATGTCAAAGTTGTGCAGGGACTCAGTTCGCATGTCATCGTCATTGTTCTGGCGACTTTGGTCGCCGGGCTGATTCTGTGGAGCGGGAGGGGCCGGTCTTTCACGCGGACGCTATCGGCGGCTGTTCTGCTGGGTTATATCGCCTTGGGGTTCTATGCATTTAGCCGCTTCGGCTATCTGCTGCCATTGATTGCTCCGGTCGGTTCCTCTGTCACTGCTGCCCTGATGGTGGTTCTGTTTAAGCTGAATTCGGAAGAAAGGCAGCGAAGGCGCATAAAAACTCTGTTTGGCGCCTATGTTTCACCCAGTCTGGTCGAAGAAATGGTGGAGTCGCAGCGCGATCCGGAGCTCGGAGGAGCGGAGGTGCCGGTAACGGCGCTTTTTTCCGATGTGGAGGGTTTTTCCCGGATATCCGAAGCGCTGAGTCCGCAAGATTTGGTGGCACTGATGAATGAGTATCTCGGGGCGATGACTGAGACCTTTCAGGCCGAGCAAGGCACTCTCGACAAGTATATCGGCGACGCAATTGTAACGATGTTTGGCATGCCGTATCCGATCGAGGATCATGCGGCTCGGGCTTGCCGCGCCGCTATTCGCATGCAGGATCGTCATGCCAAACTTAGGGAGCATTGGGTCAGAGAAGGCAGATGGCCGGAGCAAGTCCTGAATATGCGCACCCGTATCGGCATCAATACCGGGCAGGCAGTCATCGGGAATATGGGTAGCGAAATGCGCTTCAACTACACCATGATGGGCGACTCTGTTAACTTGGCGGCACGCTGCGAGAGTGGGGCCAAGACCTATGGGGTCTATATCATGGTCACGGGAGACACCCTGCAAGCCGCGCTGAGCTTGGGTGAGAGCTTGGATTACCGCAAGCTGGATCGAATCGTGGTACAGGGGCGGATCGCACCGGTGGACATTTATGAGATCTGGGATGGCCGCGTCGATCCGGGGTTACTGCGCTCGTGCAAACAAGTTTACGAGGCGGCATTAAAAAATTATTTCAACGGCGAATGGGAGGCTGCGTTGGCAGGCTTCGAGGCCTGCCAAGAGCACGAGCCGGCCCGTGCTTACGCGCCCACCACGCCATCGGCTGTCCTGGCCGCCCGGTGCCGCACTTTCATTGAGCAGGGCACCCCCGAGCCCTGGGACGGTGCCTACCGCATGACTTCGAAGTAGCCCGTCAATACCGCGCCATCTCGGTATCCACTTCCCGCGCCCAGGCGTGGATGCCTCCCGCCAAGTTCATCAGATTTCCGAATCCCTTAGCCTCAAGGTATTGCTGCACGTGAGCACTGCGCATTCCGTGATGACAGAAGACGATCATGGGACAGTCCCTGGGTAGCGAATCGGCCCGCTCCGGAATCTCGCCCATCGGGATGTGGAGCGCACCTTCGATGCGGCAAATAGCCAGCTCCGAGTCCTCCCGCACATCCAGCAGGGTGACTGCCGGATCACGCTCGCGTAACTTTGCTGCCTCGTCCGCACTGATTTCCTTGTTCATTGGCAAACTTTCATGATGATGAATGCATCGATGTCAAAGATCCCTGCCATTATTGTGCCCTGCCGACTCACTTCCACGCGGCTTCCTCGCAAGCTGCTGCATCCGGTGCGGGGGAAGCCTGTCATACTCTGGACGGCTGAGCGCATCCGAGCGGTGGCTCCGGAGTTTCCGCTGTTTTTTGCGGTGGATGACAGCGAATTGGCGGGCTGCTTGGGTGCTGCGGGCTACGAAACCGTCATGACTCGCTCCGACCACGCCAGCGGGACCGACCGCCTGGCCGAGGCCAACGCGACTGTCGGCGCGTCTGCCGTCATCAACGTGCAGGGCGACGAACCACTCGTGGCTGGCGAGCAGATTCGCGCACTCGCAACTGGGCTGGAGAGTGGGGTGGCAATGTCCACGCTTGCGGTCCGCTTTGAGAACCCGGCAGACTTTGCCAATCCCAACCAGGTCAAAGTCGTCCGCGACCGCGCTCAGCGAGCACTCTACTTCTCGCGCTCGCCCATCCCTTTTGCCCGTGATCAGGCCGGGCAGGTCGATGCCGCTTGGCTCGCCGCGCACCCTGTTTATCGTCACCTCGGGCTCTATGCCTACACGGCTGATTTCCTCGCCGCCTTTTCCTCGCTTGAGCCGGGCGTGCTCGAAGGCCTTGAAAAACTGGAGCAGCTGCGAGCGCTGGAGCATGGCTACCCCATCCATGTGGGTCTGACAGACCAGCCCACCATCGGCATCGATACCCCGGAGGATATCGTTGCCTTCGAGGCGGCCTTGGGTATTGAATCGTAGTCTAAAATCATCTTTGCGGGGTAATTTTTGATTGATAAATTTTAAAAATCATGCATGGTATCATGCATGGCAATAAAGACGATTAGTTTGGAGCTGGACGCTTACGAGCGATTGAAGCGAGCGAAGCGTGGCAAGGAGTCTTTCTCTGCGGTGGTGCGACGTGCTTGTTTTGATGCGCCGGAGTCCACCGGCGCTGCGATTTTGGAGGAAATCGAGGCTCTCTACCTGGCGCGCAAGGGGGCACCGAAAAAGACATTGGACTACTGGGCGGACGTTGAAGTGGCAGAGTCCGCCGAGCCTCGCATCTCGGAAAGCAAATGGGGTGACGCACAATGATTCTCGACACCTGTTTTCTGATTGATCTGCAGCGTGAAGTTCGGAAGGGCTCCGCCGGGCGCGCGTCTGTTTTTTTGCGGGAGTATGCCAGCGCTTCGTTCTGTATCTCTGTGATATCGGTGACCGAATTCCTAGAGGGCTTTGCTCGGCCGAGTGAGGGGGAGCGGCTCTTGCGCGCGTATGCGCGCGTTGACGTGAATTCAAGTGTCGCGAATCAGGCAGCTCGGATCCGGAGAAATTTGCGACTCGGCGGTAACTTAATCGGAGACTTCGATATTCTGATCGCGGCCACTGCTTTGAGCGAAAGTATCCCTCTGGTGACCCGAAATATTGCGGAGTTCCGCCGCGTTGACGGGCTTGAGCTGATGGCTTATTGAGCGCAGCGAACGCCCGCCGCGCTTGACAAAGCGCCGCTCTATGCGCCGTATTCCTTCCATGCCTCCTACCGCCACTCCAATACTTGAAGTCGATCCGCTGAGCCTTCCGGATGAACGGGGCCATTTCGGCCCCTATGGTGGCATGTATGTGCCCGAGACCTTGATGACGCCGCTGTTTGAGCTGACCGAGGCCTATCGGGAGGCCCGCCAGGACCCGGCCTTTCAAACGGAGCTTGACCATCACCTGCGCGAGTTCGCTGGTCGCCCGACCAATCTTTATCTCGCCGAGCGATTGACTGAGCACTGTGGCGGGGCGCAGATTTACCTCAAGCGCGAAGACCTGCTCCACACCGGGGCGCACAAGATCAACAACGCCGTCGGTCAGGCCTTGCTGGCCAAACGCATGGGCAAGCGCCGCATCATTGCTGAGACTGGCGCGGGCCAGCATGGCATCGCTACCGCAGCCATGTGCGCCAAGATGGGCTTTGAGTGTGTGATCTACATGGGTGAGGAGGATATGCGCCGCCAATCCCTCAACGTGTACCGTATGCGGCTCTGTGGTGCCGAGGTGCGCGGCGTCTCCGCCGGGCAAAAGACCCTCAAGGAGGCAGTCAACGAGGCCATGCGCGATTGGGTGACGAATGTGCGTAGCACCCATTACATTATCGGTTCGGCACTCGGGGCGCATCCCTTTCCCATGATGGTGCGCGATTTCCATCGCGTGATCGGCGAGGAGTGCCGGGCGCAGATGTTGGAAAAAACCGGGCGTTTGCCGGATGAGGTGACGGCCTGCGTCGGGGGCGGGTCCAATGCGATCGGCATCTTTTTCGCCTTCCTGCAGGATGCGGCAGTCGCGCTGACCGGCGTCGAAGCCGGGGGCCACGGTATCCGGCCCGGGCAACATGCGGCCCGCTTTGAGGGCGGGCGCCTCGGGGTGCTGCAAGGGGCCAAGACCTGGATCTTGCAGAGCGAGGAGGGACAGATCGATTCGACGCACTCCGTCTCCGCCGGGCTCGACTATGCCGCGATCGGGCCTGAACACGCCTATTATCGGGATGCCGGGCGTATCGGCTTCGGCTACGCCACCGATGAGCAGGCGCTCGATGCCTTCAAAACCCTCTGCCGTGTCGAGGGGATCGTCCCCGCCCTGGAGTCTTCTCACGGGATCGCTTACACCATCCAACGCGC
>PXBU01000366.1 GCA_003566795.1 Puniceicoccaceae bacterium
CGCAAAGCGACGCCTACAGAAACCCGGAACCCCGGGTGAAACGCAACGATGCGCTGTACGAGAGCCGCTTCAACCTGTTTGAATGGCCGGAAGGCTGCGTGCAGGAACTCAAGGAATTCTGCTTCGCCAATCTATTGCGGTCCGTGGTCGAACTCAATGGCTATCCAGAACGAATTCTGGATGATTTGCGCTACTCTTGGGAGGCATGGTTTCACCTCACGCGGAAGGGTGGCTTTTTTGCTGCGCATACCCATCCGAACCACTCCTGGTCTGGGGTATATTGTGTGCGCCATGATGGCGATGACCCAAAAAGTGACAGCGGTCGTCTGACGTTTCTGAACCCCAACGTAGCCTCGAACATGTACGTCGACGCAGGGAATGTAAGAATGCAGCGTCCGTTTTCCGGGGCGCCACGATCGTTGCGCCTGGAAGCTGGACAGCTCGTCCTGTTTCCCTCTTGGCTGTATCACGAAGTCACCCCTTACGAAGGCGATACTGAGCGCATCACCGTGGCTTTCAATGTCCGCTTTCAGTACTTGGGCAGGGATATCCTGTAAAACCGCTCAGGCCGGGCGCAGCCAGATCATTGCCTGCCCCATGACATGCTGACCTCGATATATCAGCGGCATGGACTCCTGCAGCACCAACCCTGCACACTCCAAGGGGGCGCTCCAGGCCGGATCGTCGGCAATTTTACGGTTGACCCGCAACATGTCTTGCAGGCGCGCTTGTCCCGCTTGCAGCTGGTTGGCATAGGTCAGCGCAGCCTGACGTTGGGCTCTGCGCTGCTCAGAGGGCATCTGTAGCAGTCCGGCCAGCGCCTGTCCTACCTGGCGCACCAATGGTGAGCGCGCGATTGGTCCGGTTTCGCGCTGCAGCTGCGACAAAGCCGCCTGTGCGCGGCGGACAAAATCCGGTTCGGCCAGCTGACCACGAGCCCACGAACGCAACAGCCTGATCAGCCTTGCCTGTTCCAGCAGGCGATAGCCGGCCAGTTCGTCTTGCATCGTCGCAAGCATGGCCGAATCGGCCGCGTGTGTGACAACAGCCAATTCGCCGCCGGGGCGCAGCACGCGGAACAGTTGCTCGCCCGCGGGCCACAGATCACAGTACTCCAGCCCATACTGGCTGGTCACGAGACCAAAAGTTTGATCCTCGAACGGAAGCGCCTCTACCAGCACTCCACCTAGAAATCTCACCCGGGATAGGCGCTCACGCTCATTTGCCTCTAGTCCTTTGATGAGGTCTGGTCTTGGCTGAGCCGCATCAACCGCAGTGATGCAAACGGGCAGGTTAGAGCTCTCTGCCCAGTTGGCAGCGAGCAGCGAGATGGGACCATTGCCACAACAAACATCCAGGATGTTAGCGGAACGCCCCAATTTCGCAAACCGCGATTTCCAAAATCCCGCGACCTCCCCATCGTAATTTGCTCGGAAATCTTCTGGCAGTGAAGTAAGGGCCCCGGACAACCAATACGACGACCAGTGCGTAAATTTTTGCGATATCTCTTCCATCTGCTTAGGCTCGGCAGCTTAGAAAAGAGCGGCCAGTTCATAAAAAAGGTGGGTGCCAGACGGCACCCACCCTCGCTTAGGCCACAGAGGTTTCTGCAACGAACAATCAGAATCTCTGCGTATACCGAACGTAAGAGACCCGACCATATGGATTGTACAGGGAGGTGTTGAATCCCCTGAGAAGACCTGGATCAAGTGGCGGTAAGCGATCGGCAAGATTATCAACACCGATTGTTACCCGGGCGTCCCACGGTGTGTTGTAGTTAGCCTGCAGATCGTGGGTTATGAAGGAGTTCGTACGATCCTGAGCCGGTGAAAAAGCTCCTCTCTGAGCACCGATATAGTTCATGTTCCAACCGAAACTGAAATCACCCCAGTCAAACCGGTTGATAAAGTTTGCGCGCCATCTCGGGATACCTTCCTCACCCGCGAAGTTGCCTCCCGTTGTGGATTTTGCGGTCAGCAAGTAGCTGCCCAGCAACTGCTGACTGAGGACGCCAGCACCCACGCGGAAATTGGTCTGAATATCCATATCCAGCCCTTCTCGCTCCACTGACCCGAGGTTTCCAAAGCCAGTTTGAGCATAAAGAATCGCTCCCGTATCAGGGTTACGGGCAACACCCAAGCCCAATTGAGGAACTGGCGGTGTTTCCCCTGCTGGCAGCTCGCTCAGTCCATCTGGGCAATTAGCCGAGGTACCCAGCAAACAATTAATCAACCCTTGCGCAGTGAAAGAAGTGACCGTGTTCGAGACCTTGATATTCCAATAGTCAAGAGACGCACTTAGCCACTCCGTCGGCTGGACTGCAACACCAAGCGCGATCTGTTCCGAGTCTTCAGAGTCTGCATTAGGGTTGGCGATTGAGTACGAGGTAATCTGAATGCTGCCACCACCATCGTTTTCAGTACAGTCCGGGCCGAAGCCGGCCGCGATACAGGTTTGCGCATCAACAACGGATGCAGCACCGAAAGATGGCTGTTGGGCCAGGATGGTCAGGGGTGGCGCGCGGAATCCCTCACCGTATGAAGCCCGCAGGATCACCTCATCAATCGGCTGGAAGCGCAACGCGACTTTCGGCGAAAAGGCCGTACCGAAATCCGAATAGTCATCATAACGCGCAGCAACATTCAACTCGAGATTCTCGAGCAGCGGTACCTGCACTTCAGCGAACACCGCAGCTACGGTGCGATCTCCGGCGGCACTATTGCCTGAGCTTCCAACAACCTGTCCACCCTCAGAGAGAGAATCGTACTGATCAACAAAGTCCTCGTAACGATATTCACCACCCACGGCAACGCTGACGAACCCATGCTGGATTTCCGCGACGTCAGTGGTCCCCAGCGCAAAGAATTCACGCATGGTGAAGTTTGAATCCCGCGAAGTCGTTGCGATCGAAGCATTAGCAATATCATCGGACACAGAGAACGGGTCGTAAATATTGTAAGCGCCTGAAGTAATAAACTGCTGTGCGAGACCACCTACGACGTAGTTGTAACCAAGCTCGTTATAGTCTGACTCAGTACGACGGAACCCAAATTCCACGTCCCAATCGGCAATTTCGCCGAGCAGGCTGAACGCAATGTCGTAAACCGGCGAGTCAGTGAACGTATCCCTGGGCCCAAGTGCCGCGAACCGATGCTGGAGATGTACAGGTTCGTCAGCCACAGATTGGTAATCCTGCCAATTCGGATTGAGACCGCCATCTTCGGGCGAAGTCGCGGGATGGTTAGGCGTACCGGGTGCAAGGAAGATTGCACCATTCGGAAAGGGAGACGACGGCACGGGCGCGTAGCGACCAAAAGATTTGACTCTGGCCATGCTGGCATCAAGATTCAGCGTCCAGTCCCGATGAATGTCTAGAGACGACCGGAAAAACAGGGATTGGTTTTCCAGCTCAGCTTCATCTGCCGCCTGCAACGTAAAATCATACCCGCAGATACCGCTGGGGAACACATTAAAGCCGGGCCCTGTGCAGCCCTCACCCGGTACAGATGGCAGGAAACCGAACTCTTCCGGATCGTAATAGTTGTTGAAGCCCCACGCCCACTGGGTAGGATCAGACACATCAGCATCATCGACTCGGGGCGTGGGCCGGACGAAATTGTTTGAAAATGAAGAGGCGCCGCCTCTGGACCACTCTCTCTCCCGCTGGAAAACGATGTCACGCTTGTTCCAGGAAGCCCCAACCATGATGTTGCCAAGATCACCAGCAATCCCCATCAGCGCATGAGCTTCGGTAGTCTCACCACCTGGATTGGCGGAGTCTGACGTCCCATACATCACTTCACCACCGGAGAAATCACGGCGAGTGATGATGTTAACCACACCACCAACTGCATCCGCTCCGTAGATGGCGGAAGCGCCATCACTTAGAATCTCCACTCGCTCCACCGCCCCAAGCGGGATGCTATTGAGGTCCTGGGCGAAATTGGTTCCGCCGACGTTAGGCGCGTTCGGCGCTCGGCGACCATCAATCAAAACCAGCGTTCGACCGCCCCCTAGACCTCGGAGGTTAATGCCACCAAATGACTGTTGTGCAGAGCCGGAAGCCGGACGGAAAGAGCCGGATGCCGCGTAGGGCAAATTCTGAATGAGATCGGCTACCGACGTTTTGCCGGACAATTCGATCGCATCACGATCAATAACTGTAACTGGCAGAGCGCCCTCAAGGGCGGTTCGACCAAGTCGAGTTCCGGTCACCACGATGCGGTCTTCGGTTAGAGCCTCCTCTTCGACCTCCTGGGCGGCCACAGGCGCTGCAGAAACTGCCATACCAGCAATCATACCTGCGCCAAGGGCCAGGTGGATTGCCGAGGCAAGTGAATTACGGTTGTGCTTCATCAGACTCTCCAAATGTGTCTTTATGTGATTACTTTCAGTGGCACTCGATACATGTATCGACAGCTAGTGTCTCAGCCGGGGTGCAGCCGTGAAAAAGCGCACCAGCGACACCTGACTCCGAGGCACCGCTCCAGCCTGCCGGCGATACTAGCATCAAAAAATGGTAAAGAAAAGGCCTCTGTTAACTTTCGACAAAACGCAGTTGAATGTTTTTTGAAACCGTAAGGCTCTGAATTTACAGTTCGATCTTCAGGCCGACCTCTTTACAGGGCTGCTGGATCGAAAAAACCTGCTCAGCTCACTTCAGCGCTGACACGCGCCAACTGCCGATGCAGGGCCTCGGGAACACGCGGCTCGAACTGCTGGAAAAAACCGGCCATTTCGGACAATTCCTGGCGCCAGCCGTCAGCATCAAAGGCCAAAAGCGCCGCCATATCCGGCGACTGATCCAGCCCGGACAAATCAATGGCATCCAATTGCGGCACATACCCCACCGGCGTTTCGGCCGCATCGGCTTCGCCAGCGCAACGCGCCAGAATCCACTCCAGCACGCGCAGGTTGTCGCCAAAGCCCGGCCACAGGAAGCGGCCGCCTTCATCGCGCCGGAACCAGTTGACCTGGAAAATAGCCGGCGGCTGCGACAGGCGCTGGCCGATATCC
>PXBU01000348.1 GCA_003566795.1 Puniceicoccaceae bacterium
AATGAGCTGAACGAAGATGGATAACAGGCACCACCTTTTTTACTACCTGGTTCTGTTTTTGATCTCCCCGGTGCTATCCGTAGTTGCGGCCATGGCCAACTTTGGGCAAAAAAATGCCCGCCTTACACTCGTTTTATTTGTGGCTGCATTTGGATATACCCTGATTCTCAGGCCGGGGGCTGACTCCTATTCGCATGCTGTGAACTTTGTAAACAGTTATAGTTACATGAGTTTTGCAGAGTTCCAGGAAATCATGATAAGTATAATTACTCTTGGTGGGGGCAAACCGTATGGTGCTGGAGGAGATGAACTATATGTGCCTATTTTATTATATACGCTATCGCAGTTCACGACTAGTTCATCCATACTATTTCTATTCGCAGGGCTGGTTTACGGCTACTTCTTTATCCGCGGTATTTCCCTTGTTTACTCCGACATGCAGCGCAACTGGAATATTGTATTGCTGGTGCTGTTTATATTTTTTATCTCCTGGAGAAATCTTGAGGGCCTTAACTCTATCCGCAATTGGACGGGGGCATGGATCTTTTTCAACGGGGCGTATCTCTACCTGAAAACCCGGAACCCAAACTATATTTTGCTGGTGATGCTGGCCCCGATGTTTCACTTTGGGTACCTTCTCATTACGCTTCCTTTTTATGCCTATCTTGTGATCGGAGATCGCAAATATGTGCTTGTGGGCATTCTGTTGGCATCTTTCATGATGACTGCAAGTACCGGGTTTATTGAGCCTTACTTGACAAGCACGGAGCTGGGGGAAACCAAAATGCAGGCGTATGCCATTGATGAAGATCGCAGTACTGATTTTGAGGTTGTGGATGAACGAAGTTTTCATGCACGGAACTACAGGACTGTGTCCGACCTGATTATTCAGGGGCTCTTTATCTACGCGCTTCTCTTTATGGGGTTCATGAGAAATGAAAACCACGATCCGCTTCGAACCCGGCTTGCAGGGCTTGCAATTTTAATGTTAAGCCTGGCAAATCTGTCAAGCTTTGCACCTGTCGTTCAAAACAGGGTGTTTGTCAATTTCGGGTTGTTTGCGCTCGCATATCTTGTACTGCACTTTAGCAAGCTTCACCCCCCGCCCGGCATGCACAGAAACATCGTATATATTACAATTCCCGGAATACTCCTCTTTTTGTTTACACAGTACAGCCAGATTGGAGACTTTATGGATTTCAGGGTTTTAGTAAGCCCATTAACGTACCCGTTTTTGGGAGATGACCCGGTTTCGATGAAAGAGTTTATACGCTCACTTCTTCTGTAATATTTATAGATTAGATATTTTGACTTCAAATAATCAAATTGCAATCACATGCTGCAATCTATCAGGCGTAGAATTGCCAGGCATCTTGTAAACTACAGGGGATGGCACACGAACAAAAAAATTGTGGTAATCGAGTCGGACGATTGGGGCAGCATAAGGATGCCGTCGCAGCAGGTGTACGAAGCGTTTCTGAAAAAGGGTGTACCGGTAGATCAAAGTCCATATTGCCGATACGATTCACTTGCCGGGGAAGAGGACCTCGAGGCACTCTTTGAAACGCTGCTTAAGTTTAAAGACCGGAACGGCAACTCGCCGGTTATTACAGCGAATACAATTGTTGCCAACCCCGATTTCGAACAGATCCGGAGCTCGGGATTTACGGAATACGCGTATGAGCCGTTTACCGAAACTCTAAAGCGATACCCTGGCCGCAAAAAAAGCTTCCGGCTCTGGCAGCAGGGGATGGAGGCCGGGATATTTCGGCCGCAGTTCCACGGCAGGGAACACCTGAATGTGCCGCTATGGTTGCATAATCTCCAATATGCAAATTCATTTTATCGAGAGGCATTCGAGTCACAATTCTGGGGACTGGATTTGAATGGAGAAGAAACGGAACACAGGAGTATTCAAGCTGCGTTTGATGCCGCGAGAAAGGAAGAACTAAAAGGACATGAATCAGTGATCTCAGACGGAGTGCGCTTGTTCAGAGAAATTTTCGGATTTTTACCTGACTCATTCATTGCGCCCAATTATATCTGGGATCCATCACTGCATGAAGTATTGAGACAAACCGGGGTAAAATATATCCAGGGCATGAAATATCAAAAACTGCCAATCTACAGGTCGAACCGGCGAAAAATGGTGCGTCATTATGCAGGTGAGCGAAGTCAGTCAGGCCAGGCTTTTCTGATCCGTAACTCAGTCTTTGAACCTTCGTTAAAAGCTGCTAACTATGATGTTGTGGGCAGCTGCCTGAAAGATATTGCAAACGCATTTTTCTGGAAGAAACCGGCAGTCATCACATCTCATCGCATCAACTATATCGGCTATCTCAAGGAGGAGAACAGGAGTGAGAACCTAAAGAAAATACAGGAACTGATCCGCAAAATTCAGAATCTATGGCCTGAAGCGGAGTTTTTATCATCCGATCAGCTTGGTGAGCAGCTCTACGGTCAATCTGCCTGAAATGCGCCGCAATGAATTATGTGAGGAGACAAAAGTACCACAACCCCGAGCGTTCTTGTCGTGTGGACACATTTTAATACAGAAAAAGGAGATACTTTCTCCTCACGTCAGAAGAATATTGTCAGGATTCGTCAGCACGAGATGGTCTCAGATAGGAGGAAAGGGCAGGCAAAACCTGCGACATTACCTGCTTTTTTTCTTAAAGTGGTGATTGTATTTCTGAGGTACTGTCCAGAATTTTTTTGGGCAGGGTTCGAAGAGTCTCCATTCAGCTGTGTAAAATTTCGTCTTAGTTCACTTTATACAATCTATAAAAAATCTGTCCTAACGATAGGATATTACAGTACGAGAGAGCGGGGGATGACCTGAAATACTGCGGTTTAATGCGCCAGTTCTGTTTAGAGATTTTAATATAATTCGATCGCAGATTTAAAGCAGATGTACACAGGGTGATGTTCTTCGTTATGGATTTAGCTTTAACAGAGCTTCTTATCCCAGAAGGAAGCGTTTTAGCCCTCGGGGATACATAAAGTGCAGGTTTTTTGCGGTAGCAGCTTGATTTTAGGCAGGTGAATTACTCTTTTATTAATAAATTTCAAAATCAGAAAGAATGTTGGAACATTCTAACAGATATTTGGTTGGATCCATTTTTAAGAGGTATGGGAAATGTATACCCAATTAAATATTAAAATTTTCTAATAAAATTTGTAACGATCCGTTTTTGCGGCGGTCTTTCTAAAACCTTGAACAGGTTGCCGGCAATGGGGTAAACACGCTGCCCGGACTGTTAAAGATTTTAATGATAAAACAGACTTAATTTAGATGCTCAATCCACTTAAGAGACAGAACCGTATGAGATTCCTGACAATTTTACTTCTGGCCATTTCACTGGCCACTTTAACTCCGCTCTCTTCCTACTCACAAAACCAAAACAGCGTGGAAGGCGATCGTCAGGCGCTGGTGGATTTGTATAATGCCACCAATGGTGCCAATTGGTCGAATAATTCCGGCTGGCTGAGTGGAAATCCATCCAATAGCTGGCATGGGGTGACTGTGAACTCAAATGGCCGGGTGATAGGCCTGGATCTCTATAAAAATAATCTGCGAGGCTCACTACCGGCTTCAATAGGAAATCTTTCCGAATTGAGATTTTTCAGCGTTAAAAGAAATTCAGGTATATATAGCCAAATTCCTGAATCTATTAAAAATTGGTCAAAAGCTGAAATTGTAATGTTCTCGGCAGGTGCTGATTACAACATGCCCAATGAAAGAAGCTACAATAATCATTATGGTAAGTCATTCGGAACACCTAATTACTTTGGAAAAATTCCTGATGTATTTGACCAAATGCCAAATTTGAGAATATTTGAGATTGCATGGGAGAAAGATTTGGATCCACAGCCATTTCCGTCAACATTATACCAGCACAGTTCAATTGAGTGGCTGGTTCTTACAGGTATAAATCTTGAAGGTAAGCTTGATGATAATTTCAACTTGCCGGAACTGCGATTGATTTATATAGGTAATAACAATTTGAGTGGTATTTTACCGAGTACATTTGGGTCAAGTACCGAGTTAAGACATTTCAGAATACATAATAGTGAAAGTCAATCAGGAATAAATCACACAGGATACTTTAGCGGGCCTATCCCTGATTCGTTTGCAAATCTTACAAAACTACAGCGGTTCTATGCAGGGCATCAAAACCTTGAAGGTGAAATTCCTTCTTTTGTCGTGGAGAATTGGGGAAGTGAACTGAATGGTGGATTCAGAGAAATTGGGATTAATAATAATAATTTTAGTGGCACGATTCCCGGAGAATTTGGCAACTTTAATCTTACAAGGTTTAATGTTGAATCTAACAACTTTACGGGTTCGTTGCATCCTCGTCTTGTTTCGGGAATGCAAAACGTGATAATTTTTAGCGTTAGAAATAATAATCTTTCAGGTGAGGTTCCAAATGGAGAATGGATTGATGGTGAATGGAAAGGATGGAGGACAAAAACAAGGCTCCGCAATGTTTATTTAGGAGGGAATAATTTTACAGGCACTTTGCCTGATATGCCTGAGTATGTAGGCGATATAAGCCAAATTATTCTTAACGGAAACAATTTTACAAGTACAATCCCTGATACGTGGAAAGAACTGTTTACCCCTGCACTAAGAGATCAAAATACAGGCAGAACATTCAGCCTTCTTCGGTTAAATCAAAATGACCTGCAAGGTATAATTCCTTCATGGTTTACCGCTGAAAACGGCCCAACGGATCACACTGGAGGCAACAGATGGACGCACAGGGATATTCTTGAAAACGGTGTGGATATAAGTAATCAGGAAGGGTACTCATTACAGCCATTTGGGTTCCCAGAGGAATTTTCAGTGTCAGAGGGCAATTCATTTTCATTTGATTATAGCCAAAAAGTTCATTCCACCGACCAGGTGCAGTGGACCAGAAACGGAAACCGGATAAGCGGCGGCACCGATGGTGTTCTGGTCATTGAAAATGTATCATCATCCGATGCTGGAACCTACAGGCT